>DASZBJ010000049.1 GCA_035944115.1 Candidatus Babeliales bacterium | reverse complement strand
ATTAAAATTTTGCTCCAAGCCACTTCGTTGATATACTCTTTTTTCATGATAGTGCCGATTTTTTGAAGATGTTCAGTCTAAAACTTTCGGTGCTATCATACCTCAAAAAATCATATCTTTAAAAACTCAACAGAACCTAATATTTTTCATAATTTATTCTTTATGTTGAAGAGCAGCAGCCGGTTGAAAGCGCGGGCTTAGATATTTGATCACATTTTTACGATTCTTATTGTTTTGCGCTTGAGCGAGTTCTAACAAGTTTAGGCCAGCAGATGTTTGTATTTTTGTGATATCAAACTGGCATCGCTCATACAAAGGTACAAGGTTTTGTAAAGGCTGTAGCGGACTGGATTGAGCAAAATAGCCTATTATTCCGAGGCCCATATCTTTTTCTGTCGTTTGAAGGTGTGCAGTAAGTTCCTCAGATTCTTTTACTTGCAAGGTTTGTACAATGGTGGACCAATCTTTTGGGTTTTGTGCTCGCACACAAAGATTAAAAATATGAGTGATTTGTTTCTTGAGTAAACTTTGTACTTTTGGTTTTCCAGGCAGTTGTGGATATTGTAATGATAGTGGGGGGTAAACGAGTTTATCTGCTTCTATATCTATCAATCTTCCGAGGAGTTTTTTCATTGTTGGGTTTAGATGTGGAGCTTCGTTTTTCATTTTTGCTTCGCACGATTCTCTGTAATGTTGAGCACATTCGGCATTTGTGGCGGGCTGCTCTTTCCACGCTTCTGCAGAACCTTGCAACAAGATCTCTGCGAGAAATGCTTTTTCTAAGTCATCAGGCTGCTCATTAGCGGGTACTATTATGTTGTTAGTGCTGAGTATAAAAGTTAAAAAAAGTATTGTTTTATTATTTTTCATGATGACTTTCGATTTTATATAATGAGTTGATTATATATTTTTATGATTTTTGTTCTTCGTGCCCATTTGGGTTTTCAGCAGCTTGAGCCGCTTTTTTGGCTCTTGATTGCGCTAGTTTCGCTTGTAATCTTTGCCTGTGTATTGTGTTATCTCCGTGAGGACCATTGTCAATAACATCGAATCTTTGTTTCTGCATTTGCAATTGTCCTACAGAAACATTGGCCTGGACCTGTAATGATGTGGCTAAATTCCTTCCCTGGCTACCTTTTGTTTTCTTTAGCAATTTTTTCGTTACAGGCGGTTTTGCATCCGCGTTAGCTGCAAATGATGCGCATGGAATGGTTAATAGTAAAATCAAAATTATATGTCTCATGTTTTTATCCTTTAAAAATGTATTTCTGTCTGGAAAGATTGGTACTTTATCCGTTGCCTTTTTTTCTTGCTTCCAATCGTCTGCGCATCTTCTCTTGCATTTCCCTAAATCCGTGTGGAGGCTGCTCCATTTTACGAACTATGTGTTCGTTTTTAGATGTGCTGGGTATACCGTATTGGCGCTGTAGTGCCATTTGGTCTAACTCTTTTTGAGTTAGGACGCAATTTGGTTGATTTAAATATATTATTGGTGGTTGCGGTTGTTCATCGGCGTTTGCTGCAAATGATACATGGATATTCGTTAATAATAACATCACGGAAAAAAGTATATTTTTCATGAGCGATCCCTATTGTTTTAATTTTTGAACTATAAGCCATTTTTATGATGTTGACGTAATTAGTCTGAGACGTGTAATAAATAATACGTTATTTTTACGGTATTATACTATGAACGTATTCAAATTGTCTATCTGTCAGAATAGTATTATGAAAATATGGTGAGAAGCTTTGTTCTGATTGGAGTAGTTTTTTGCTGTAATGCACGTATACTAGTAATATACTTTTCATCTTAAAATAAAATGTTAATAGATATGATATGGTAATGCCAGAGGGCGATATGAAAAAAAATAGTTTTGTTGTAGATCAAAAATCGTTTATGACGATTCTTTCTGCAATGCAACCAATTTGTAATAAACGGACAACATTGGATGCTACAACATACATTCAATTTCAAGTAGGTCATAGGGAACTTGTTTTAAAGAGCACGGATTTAGAAATTAGTTTACAATCAAGTTATCAACTGACTGAAAGCACAATAGAAGAAGCAGTGTCGTTTTTAGTCTCAGGAAAACGACTTTTCGATTTAGTTAAAGAGCTTGATGGCGATATTACCTTTACGCTACAAGATAAACAGTTGGCTGTCCAAGCAAGCACTGTTCAAGTTTCTTTAAATATTCGTGATGCACAAGACTTTCCTCCATTTCCTGAGCGTATCGAAAACCTTATGCACATGGATGCTTTATTTTTGCTTAATATGTTAGGGAAAGTAGGATTTTTGATACCACAAAACAACTCCAATCCAGCGCTTAACGGATTGTATTGCGAAATTACCAGCGGTGGTTTAAAAATGACGACAACCGATGGGCACTGTTTAGCGCAAGTGAGTACGGCAAAGTATATGCTTGATCAAAATAAAAAATGGTTGTTGCCGCGTCGTGCTGTGTTTGAACTTAAAAAACTGTTAGAAAGCATTAATAACGCGGCGGTATTTTTGGGACTGTGTGGCAACCAACTCGTTTTTTCAGGTGAATCATTTAACTTCTTTACTAAGCTACTTGCAGATCCATTTCCGCAATACGAATTAATTTTAAACAAAGATGGATTTAAGCCTGCGCGTGTTGATAAAGGACAGTTCATTAAAGCGTTACGCCGATCATCATGTTTGTTGTCTGGACAATTTATTGCAACACAATTTGAGTTTAAATCGCATGAATTGCATGTTTCTATGCAAAATAAAGATGTAGGTAAACTAGCTGAGAAATTATCGTTGGAAGAATTTGAAGGTGAGGCGATGGATGTACGCTTTTATGCCCCATACCTTTTGAGCGGTATGCAGGCATTTGCGGATCAGGGATTGCAGTTTCATCTGAAAAATTCTTCAAAGCCTATTATTTTTGAAGCAGATGAACAAGAATGCCATATGGTTTATTTGGTAATGCCTGTTTCTCCAACCGCCGTTTAAATAAGTACCATCGTGCATTTGCAACAATTACATATTAAAAATTTTAGATGTTTTACACAGAAAACAATTTCGTTTCCCAGTAAAATTACCCTTATCGAGGGTTTAAATGGGTCGGGAAAAACTTCTTTGTTGGAAAGTATTCATTACCTTTGTTATCTCCGTTCATTCAGAACCCATGCTCCGCGAGAGTTACTGCAGTTCGGGCATGACACCTTTTTTTTGAAAGCGCAACTTGTACCAGAATCTGATGGGATAACATCTCATGAAACGGAGTTACAGGTCGGTTTTTCTGGAAAAAAACGGCTGGTAAAAATTAATCAAAAAGGTATTAGCTCATATAAAGAGCTAATGGATCATTATCGCGTGGTTACGTTAACCGAAGATGATCTATCTATTATTAGCGGGAGCCCACAAGAACGCAGGGCATTTATAGATCATGTTTTGCTATTATATGATGCAGATTTTGCGCAAGCATCACATAGTTTGCGCCATATCGTCACCAGCAGAAATCGAGCTTTACAATCAGGGGTGCTTGATAAAACAATGTATCATATTCTGACACAACAGCTTTGGCAGGCATCGCGAATAGTGCAGTCACACCGTCGGCGAGGGCTTGAGCGGCTTCAGACTGAAACGACTACGATTATTCATAATTTTTTTGATGACGCTCCTCATATTACTTTTGATTATAACGAGGCTCTTACGGATGGGCATGCCACATTGGAGGCTTTTTTGGCTGACCGCCCCACGTTATATGCAGATGAGCTGCGCTATAGGCGATCTTTATTTGGGGCTCACTTAGACGATATTTTGATTAAATTTTATGAGAAACGATCTCGAATGTTTGCCTCGCGAGGCCAGCAGAAGCTCATTATTTTGCTATTAAAACTAGCCCAAATGAGTGAATTAGCCAGAACCAGAGGGCAGGCGATCTTTTTATTAGATGATTTTATGACCGATTTTGATGAAAAGCGGGCTCATATTTTTATGAAAGTCCTTCAAGGGCTGGGAAATCAGATTATTTTCACTTCCCCTTTAAAACAAGGCTTTTTGCATGATATACTGCTTGAGGCTGGGGCAGGCCAGGTAGTATTGACGGATTGAAATCATTCGCAATAGGCACGAATTTTTATTTTTTTAATTGGTTGACAGCTAACTGTAAATGATATATGCTTATAGAGAATTTAAATTGAAATTGTCCTTCTATAGGGCGTTTTTATAAAAAAAATCATTGACATACTTTGAATGTGTATTATCCTTTAGATAAGTCATATTTAAATTTATGATTTTTTACTTTAATTAGGCTTCATTACTACTCTCCTTTTTTCCATCGCATTAACTTCGGTTGATGCGATGGAATTTTTTTTGCACAGTATGGATAGGATTGTTATAGTGATACTTTGTAAATATCAATAACTAGTCTGAGACTGTCTGAGGAGGATATTGTGAGCAAAGGATTATTATGGTTTTATCTATTAGTATCATCACATTTTTTGATTAGTTCCGATCTTAAAGAGTATTTATATCCTGTTGGGGTGTCATCCACCAATGGTCATGCGGTACCGTTTGTCTATGTCGTTTATCAAAAGGCACCAGATAATCTTACATTATTTGGATGGGATCCAGTAAGTTTATATGCGTATCCACTATTGCATTCTATACATATGCCGGCAGCAGTTCGTATTATGTCAGATGCTTCAGGATTTAGTTTTGTTTCTAATGGTCGCGTATGGATTAAACAGTTTAACAAACGATCTCCAAGAATTATTAGCATTCAAGATTCTCTGTACGATTATATTTCTGTTGATTGGATAGATGAGCTAGCGGGTTATTGCTGTTGTAAAAAACGAGACCGTTATGGAATTTTTCATTTTTCTATAAATGGAGATACTGATGCGATTGCTTTTAGCGATCATTATGATTGTTTACACCCACAGAAGATTGGTTCATTATTATTTTATATTCAACGCTTAGAAATAGAGGGGAATACGCAGTATCGCATTGTACAGCAGCCATATCCCAACATACAGTATAGTAATCAATCATTTAATGATACTGATGCATATACAGAATGGGCTAAAAAAATTATTACTCATCAAACTGCCATAGAGCATGAAATGAGAATGCCTGACGATACAGAGCATAGTGAGGTAGTAGCAGATTTTAATAATCGACAAATTATGTTTTTGTCCATGGTTGATGAAGATCGTGGTTTTGTTATTGAATATGGGGATACGAGTAGCCCCGAAACAATTGATTGTGTATATCATAGCATTGTACGTACAAAATCAGGTTGGCAGGTTAATCCATTATTTAATTTTGCTATTCCGGTCGATTTAATATCACATCAAGCAGATCGATTATATGAGTCATTGGTTCCTTTCGTACCGATTTATCATAATCAAGGCATTTATTTTTCTGATTGTGGACGATCTGAATCTGGAAAGGCCTCTCTATATAAATATGATTTTTTATCTCAGGAAGTAGCTCCTGTTGCAGTTAACTCAACCGAAATAGTATTTGCACCATTTCTTTTTAAGGATCAACTGTTTTATGGAGGCGCAATTACTAATCAAGAAGATACAAATAAGACCGAACTACATAATGGTTCAATATGTCTTAAGTTGCCATCATTTTAGTTTTTAGGCATACAATTCCTATCCTGAAAAATCCGCTAGCGAATGCGCATTAGCGGATTTTTTATTTTTTAAAAACTTTTGATTTTAGGGTTGTTACAGATTTTTTTGTGCAGGTCAGTTGCACAATTTCTGTACCGGAGACAAAGTATGGCCGGTATGAGGCCGTCTGAAGAAGAGGTGGCTTTGAGGTTCCTTTTTTAGGGAAAAATAAAATGAATAATTCCTTATAATTTTTAATAAAAAATCCGAATAAAACTATAAAATTAATAATTTGGATCCTTATAAATCCCTATAATTTTTTATTAAAATATGGAGAGTAGTTCCTTATAAAGTATGAAGTTTTTGATTCCTTGTTTAAAAATTAATGAGATTTTTCCTTATTATTTTAAAAAATTTGAAAATCCAAAGAACTCAAAAATGTGGTTAAATCTTTTCGACAAATGATTTCCTTAAATGAAAATATTTTGGAAAATCCTTTTTTTCTTAAAATTTATTCAAATTTTGAGTGTGCGTTTCATTGTATTTTGAGTTAGCCCCCCCATTATTTTTGACATAATTCTCATTCCGCCTGAAACGCCTGTATCCATCGGGGTTTTGGCAAAAAATGCCCGTTTTTTTCTTTAGAATGAAATTCCGAGCACCCTTTGCGGGCAAGAATTCCAGTAATTTTGAAAAACGCGGTCAAATACGGCTTTGTTTAAAAGATTTTAAATGATTTATAGCAGATAACTGTTTTTGGTTTTCCACAGCCCACAAAGCGTTACTGCGAGCGCATCGGTGACATCATATTTTTCTGGTTTAATAAGACGCGGAAACAGTTGATATAAAACACGCGCAACTTGTTCCTTGCCTGCACCTCCAAACCCGGTAATTGACTGTTTCACTTCTCGCGGAGAAAATTCATGCAGCTGCAGACTGTGTTTATGTGTTAACAAGTATAAAATCCCGCGCAAATACCCTAGTTTTAAAAAGGTTTGACTGTTTTTACCGAGAAATGGTGTTTCAATTGCTAGATCAGTAACCTTCCATTCAATGATTTTTTTCTCAAAAAATTCATGAAACAACCCTACCCGTTCAATAACGGTCTTGGTTCCCGGCAATTTTAAATATCCCGCATCTAATAAATATGTTGTTTTTTGTTCTTTTTTTATGATCGCAAATCCTGCTATAAGCAGACCCGGATCAATACCAAGCACAATCATTACTACCTCTTTATCATAATCACGTCGTAATTTTTTGTTGTCAGATTAAAAGCCTAGGCGAAACCGCCCTCCTGCTCTTTTCTACTTATATAATTGTTTGTTATCTCACAGAACTGTACTACAAATGATACATCACACCGTAAGTTGCTCGCGTCAATATCATCCTACGTAGACCAAAGGCTGGAACGTCGGAAGAACTATTAACCGTAGCCTCCGTATCCGTGATTGCCATCTTCATCAACAAATTTTGTCAATTCACGAATAAATTGCAATTGTACTGTTCCGGTCGGTCCATTTCGCTGTTTTCCGATAATCAATTCTGCATGATTTGGATTTTCTGTTTCAGCGTTATATACCACATCACGATATAAAAACATAATTAAATCAGCATCCTGCTCAATCGCTCCAGATTCACGCAAATCTGAAAGCATGGGACGTTTGTCCATACGCGCATCAACGGCACGTGATAACTGTGCCATCGCGATAATAGGAATTTGAAGCTCTTTAGCCAATGCTTTTAATGATCGAGAAATATCTGATACCTCTTGGTGCCTATTTTCATGCTGCTTTGTAGTATGAACCAGCTGCAGATAATCAATTAATAAAAACTGTAAATTGTGCTCAATTTTAAGCTTTCGCGCTTTTGCACGTAAATCCATGAGGTTAAGCATAGATGTATCGTCTATAAATAACTTCATTTCTGCAAGGCGCGCAGCCACCGATGTTAATTCTATCCATTCTTGAGAACTAATCGTTGCATTGCGAATGTTATGGTGCGCAATACCCGATTCTGAAGATAACTGTCGCAAGATTAACTGTTCTGCACTCATTTCAAGAGAAAAAATACCAACTGTGTTACCTTGCGCTGCAGCTTGTAATGCAAGGCCCATACCCATCGCTGTTTTACCCATCGATGGACGAGCTGCAAGTACAATAAAATCACCTTTTTGAAATCCGGATGTCATCTCATCCAACTTTTTATAACCGGAAGAGATCCCCGTGATTCCTTTGCTATGGCTCTTAATATCAGATAAATGTTGAAATGTCTTTTTTAACCAAATATTAAGTTGTACAAAGTTTTCAGCAGTTCTTTTATTTGATATCTGAAAAATGGTTTTTTCTGCATCATCAAGGACTGAATCAATATCATTATCGTTTTGCGTATAACAGTTCCCAATGATATTAGTTGCAGAATTAATCAACTCCCGCAAAACCGATTTCTCTTTAATAATTGTTGCATGCTGCTTTAACAGTCCCATTGCAGGTATATCTTCCTGCAAACCCATTAAATAGGTAATGCCCCCAATAATAGTTAATTGATCTTTTTTTTCTAATTCATCTTGCAAGGTTACCAAATCAATACGCTTAAATTGTTGTGATAAATCGTGAATGGCTTGATAAATCATAGCATGAGGAAGATGATAAAAATCTTTAGTAGTAAGAATCTCTGCCACCTGCCCCACGTATTCATCATTTAAAAGCAAAGCACCAAGAACCGCACGTTCTGCCTCTAAACTAGAAGGAAGACGCTTGCCCAACATTTTTTCAGGACTGATCGGTTCTAAAAAATCTTTTTTTAATCTTTTACGTATTTGCATGATGTTTAGTGCATTACCTATGTATATTTATTGTTCAGCAACAACTTTAACGGTTACTTTTGGCAACAAAGAAGAAGATAACTTAATCGTTACTTCGTGAGTACCAATACTTTTAATAGACTTATCGATTTCTACCTGGTTTTTTGAAACAGTGATGCCACTTTTTGTGATTTCATCAGCAATTTCTGACGCACTAATTGACCCAAACAGTTTGCCGTTATCATGCGTTTTGCGTTTAATAATCACTGTTGTATCTTTAATTTTTTCCGCAAGTATGGACGTTTTAGATGCAATCACGTCTTTACGGTTATCAATTACTTTCAGTTTTTTTAAAAACGATTGCTCATTGTGTGGGGTTACTTCAACACCAAGTTTTTGTGGAATAAGATAATTAACCGCAAAACCATCTTTTGCTTTGATGATTTCCCCTGCAATCCCTATTCCTACTACATTTTTTAAAAGAAATACTTTCATGAAAATACCTTTCTAAGATGATTCACTCTTATGAAATATGTCGATTCATTATAGTTTAAAAAGGATGATTTGAATAGAACTGTTTATAAGGCACAATCGAGCAAAGAACCATCACTAGCGATGATCAGCCCTCTATGATGGCCAATATAGATGCAAGGCTGTCGTAACTCAATTGCTCGATATCGCGCAAAAAGGTACATAATATGCCGCATTTCAGGCAAATAGCACCATCCATCATTCACAATACACAGTAACGTATTTGGGAGTTTATATTGTGTTGAAAAGTACAAATCGGAACATATGTACGGCATAACCACACAGCCATCAGTAATAGCTATTGGCGTCTGCTGCCTGTCTGAAGCACAAAACCCCTGCTTGTCTTTTAAAAAAAGCTTACGGGCCCAGTTTAAGCTTGGACTTGGTATATACTCATACAAAGGCACGAGGAACGATTTATCATAGAGAGCCGAAATATTCGTATCATCTATACGATACAGGGAGTTAAATAGTTTTTCGCGATCCACTTTGTGAGCACCGATTAATAATGTAACTCCTGATGCAAGTCCATTCTGCTGCCATATTACAACAGCTTCAGGTACAGTATTTAATGGATATGGATAACCTTCTTCTGGCATAATCACTATTTTTTTATGCGGATGTTCATATAAAAATTGCATGATTTTATGGTTAATTTCCTGTGCATCATCAAGCGGATACCCTGTATAGTTTGCAAGCGGTGCAACATACCCAATTGTATGCAGCCATTGCGGTACCGATGCTGCTGGATATTGGTACATCAATCCAACACAAAATGGTATCACAAAACACAGAGCCCCCCACAAAAATGAGATTTTTTTAGTTACTAACGCTGCGGTAAGCAACTGGGCACAGATTATTACACTCAATACCAGAACCGTTGATCCTACGATTGGTAATAATCGCAACGTTGATGGATAGTGCGCACATGGTAACAGTAGATTTGCAAAGCAATCTCCCATTCCTATCATCCAAAACAGATAGAACTGAATGAAAAAAAAATAAAACCAAGAGACCATAATCCATATAAATCTTTTATACCATTGCGCATGATGCCGAGATGATACAAAGGTGCCAATACAAAACCATCCCCCTGCATATACAGAGCTATACACAACTAAGCAAAAAAAACATCCCGCTGCTACTATCAATGAATTATATTTTTTAAGCAGAAAGAAGAACTCTAAAAAATGAATGGTGTTATAAATAAACCCCCAGAAAAAACCGTCTAAAAATGTTAAAGAACCTGCATATACTCCATAATAAAATATAGGAATTAAGAATAAAAAAATCTGCCAAAAAAATAGCGTGGGATATGCAAATGCGCTATTACACGCCAAGGCAGAAATGCATATACCAATATATTTCATATAATTTGATTCTGATCGTTTAGTTATCTTTTTTCTCATCTAAAAATCGTAATACATGTTCAAGATCAATTTCCCATTCTGAAGGCTTTGTGCCATCTCCCGATACTACTTATATGGGGATGAATAAGGCTCTACAAATAAACCTAAATCCTCTATCTTTTTTATTGCCTCTATTGATCGATCTATGCTACCAACATACATATAATAATCATATCCAAAATGAACATAAAAATTTTTTGTTTGCAGCTTTCCCCAGATCACTTCTCTTAAAATTAGACGTACGACATCATCAAGCATAGATAAATCTACTACTAACCCTTCTTGCAAGCGATCAAAAACTTCAACCATGGAAGCGGATAGATGTACATCTTCTTTATCTACATCAGATATTTCTAAAGAGTCTAAATGTAAAGACGTTATATTCGCGCATTTCATAAGCAGCCTAGTTGCTTCAATATATCTATTCTCAATCTTAATATAATCATCAAAGGTCAATACTTCATTTGAAAACTGCTTTTCAATGTCGGAATACGATGTCCACTCATTTTTTAAATAGACACCATTTGTATTTCTGTATTTCGGATTATATTTTGTTATTCTCCAATTAAACACTTAATTTCCAATCCTATTTAAGAATTTATCATATGTCCCCAGTCTCGTTTTTTTACTGGATAGATTTTTAACAGAGTCTGCCATTTTCCAAAATCCTCCATTGTGCGCGTCCACATCAAAAGAAATAAACTTATTACCTTTTTGGAAAATAGGTTGTCCATGCAAATAATAGTTTGTTTTTTTAAATCCTATATTATTCGCTATGTTAGCAATTTCTTTATTTTTTTTATTTAGTATTGCACAAGTTTGATTGTTCAATACTTCTGGTTGTGGCTGATTACAAGTTTGCGTCTTGTCTTGCCTCGATGGTGAAGGTTGTTGATTTTTACTATTACCTAACTGCTGCTTACCATGTTGTTGCTTTGAAGCATGATTCTGCTGTTTCGGAGTATGCGCCTGTTTTGCTAATGTATTATTGTTAGCAGAAAGCTGATTATTATCAACCGAAGACGCACTAAAACTAACCCCTTCTGGCGTTGTCAAAACGTGATCAGAAGTAGCTCGTGGCAATTTATTAGCAAGTGAAGCAGCTTTTGTCTTTACTGCTGTCTTTGCTGCCTTGAAAATATCATTAAGTCCGCCATGTAGCTTATTTTGCGCTATCCAATGGACTACAAATGCTGTTGTCCCTTCTGCCGCACCACGCAAAGAAACTTGCTGCTGCGATAGTTCTTTAATCTGCTCTTTAACTGGCTTAAGAAATTCATCCCATTCCGTTTGCCCTGCATGGTAAGCGCGTAACGCATCAGCACCAATCTCTGCAACGTTTTCTAGCAAACACAGTAAATGATATGCAAACACGTATTTGCCGGCTACAACGCATGCTGCGGTTTCAATCGGATGTTGTATGCAATGGCTTACCGCTCCAATAAGTCCTTTAGCCGTTCCTTCAAGAACACCTTTAACAACATCTACCCCACAATCAAGAAATGCATAACAAAAGTCGATAATATGAAATGACTTTTCTGGTAATCCTACGTGATTGTATTCGCGTGCTGCATCAACACATCCAAGTAGGCCTTTAGAAAAATCTTGTTGTCGCACATGCAGGGGTAGTGCATGATTTTGGTAAACAATTTTTTCTAAAATATCTATACAATCTTGATGCGCTAGCTGTTGTAGTTGATCACCGTAAAAATGGTCATACGCAAGAACGTCATAATTATAATCCTGCAACAGATCGCCAACTGGTGTTGCTATTTCATAAGAACGAGATTCATACACAGCCCCGTTATTTTTAATTTGCTCAACGAGATCTTTACGAAGTCCAAGTTGATCACTATTTTTAGATGCATAATCATACAGAGCTGCTTCACATTCTGATTTTTGAAAATCATCGCACCTCTCGCTTGCTTCTATTATCAATTTCTCTTGCTGATCAAGATCGTGCACAAAATAATTACCGGTACGTGCAAACATTGAACCGCCCGATGATTTTTTGGATGGATGCTTGCTTGAATGACCAGAAAAATCAATATCCCGAGATGGATGCAGTGAATCAACTATGTTCACTATTTCTTCAGGCACTTCGCTTGCATTGCTGAACACACAACTATGGTGCGCATCGTGCATGAATGTTACATCTGAAGAAAGACGACGTTGCGTAACATCATCAGAACAATCGACTGTTGTACAATCACCATCATTACGATCTTCACCATTCTTGCCATCACACACTGTTGTAGGTACGAGTGACGCAGATGAAGTATTACCATTAGTTTTTTCGCACACTACACCCTTTTCATCTACCGCTGGCACATGCGCCTTACTCGCCGCAGCAGATGGCCTTTGCGTACGCCCTCCTGATACTGCCGTCTCCCCATGATTCTTTGCAACTTCTTGCGCAAACAGTGCAACTGTTTTTTGTCCTTCTGCGGAGTGATATGTTGCATATGCTTTTCTGCGATGAAGATCATAAATAATTCCTACAGCACCACAGAGCAAAACACCAACCGTGATGCCAACGGGACCAAAACTAATCCCTGCACCTGCTCCGGCAGCTCCAAACGGCACACTAAAACGAATAAACGCTCCCAGTGGCAGTAGGGTATTATGCGCAACAACACCCTGCTTACCTACTAAAAAAGTGTGTGCCGATGCAACCTGCAATGTGCACACTCTCAGCGGTTCTTGCACTAAAACAACTTTTGAAACCGTTACGGTTCTATTATCTCGACATAACAACTTGTCGCCACTACGCAGCTTATATACCTCCACCCATTTCTGATCGGAAACCCGATAAAACGGTTGCGCAGGAGTACAAACAATCGGCGATGAATCTTGCATAAAAGAAAGACGGCAATAGCTATCTGTTTGACTAAAGCCCACCCCTTCTATCCACCGCTTAACCCATTTTTTTTTGAGCGCATCATACGCCGTCACTCTTTTCCACGTGGACATAACAATCAAATTAGCAAGGCGAAAAAAGGGCAGCAGCTCTTTACCATTTTTCATAGTAATAACTGTATCGGGCGCAAATCCATGTGACCTGATGATGCGCGTAGAACTAAATAAAGCTAATGAAAATAATGTGAAAAGAAGATGAAAGTATCGACGATAATACATGGCCACCCTTTTTATAATTCCGCCGAATTTAGAACGTAGAAAAATATAATCGCTACTGTCATTACATCTTTACAAAAAAGAGGGTATCTGGAAAAGAGAATGATCAAAAATCAATGTAAAATTCACGCGCAAAAAGGCATGAAGCATCATACTATACTAACTCGCAGATTGATCATGACGCCATCCAGCAACAATAAGATCCGCACTAGTATGCGGCTTTACTACTTGGCATGTCAACGCAGCAAGCACTGTTTCATTACGACTGACCACCGCCTCAATCACCACAATCCCTTCTTGCATTATTATAGTTGCCTTACCAACCAGTGGTATGTGCCGGGGCGGTGGGGTTACATGGCCATATGTTATAGTTATTTTTTTTTTAACCACTGGCCTATGCTTAGGTGCAGAGGCCGGCATTGGCATCAAATCATCAAACCATATCGTAATTACTTGCGCTGGCGTTTTAGCATATATTTTTATTGCATCATAATGGGTAGATGCAAATGCAATAGCATAATTTAATACCCCTTCTGCTGCATACACTCGCTCCGCGTATGACTCACGCATCCGCACAATATCCTGCAATCGAATTGCGTTATAAAAAGAACTGATAAAACAGAGAGAAATAATAGATATTATCACGAGCACAAACAGTGATGAAGAGCCATTACCCTGTATTTTAATACTCATCATTTTATTTTTTTATTCCGTATTGCAACAGTCCGAGTCAGTATATTATTTGAATTATTTGATTCAACGGTACATACAATTGATCGCATTATACTACCTTCATAATAGGGCGTTATATGGATAGCTTTGATATTATTTACAACAGTCCCGCGTACTGATTCATGCCATTGATATGTAAGCGGATCATATAATCCTTCGGTACGTATTACATTTCCTTTGTAAACTTCCCAACCGACACTGAAACCGTCTACCCAAATATATTCATTATCAGCTTTATGTAACAAGGTCCCTTGGGTCGAACAAAACTGTTTAATATCTCGTTCTAAAACATCTACAGTACATGATAGATTAATATCTATATCCGATATTTTATTATACCCCGTAATAGTCGCATAATTTGATACCATATAGCTAGTAACCATTACCGTTAGCTGAATAATTAAAAAAAAATAAACGGTAAACTCGATAAGGCTAAACCCAGGCTGACTCATCTTCATATATCCACCTTTTTTATCACAACACAATACCGCTGAAAATAGAATACGTTTCAATCTCATCATGTATAGATTGCCACGTAGCTTTTACCTCCACCTGGCAAAAACCATCTACCGTTAGCTGGGCAATCTCAGCATCATCTACAACAATACGAGGCCTGTTCTTTCGTGTTGTCACGAGATAATTAATATCGTTTTTCTCTACTATCGCCGTAGCATGAGCACTACCTGCCAACCAACTGTCCAATACATTTTTTGCTTCATTAAGCAATGATATACGTCTATGCGCCTTTATATGTATATCTACAATTTTCCAACTAAACTGAGCCACTAATGCTGCCATAATAGTAACCATAGTAAACGCTAACAAAACTTCTAATAATAAAACCCCACCCGGTCGTACCTGTTTACGCATTCGCTTCATATGCCTTCTCTACCATTAGTTATAATATTAACAATTATGATGCCAGCATACATCGGAAATCATCTTCATAATAAAGGGTCCGTGGATATTTTAATATTTATATGATATGAATAGCTGTCAACATGTCTACATATATTAATTTTAAAAGGAGCCCTATGTTAAACAAAAAACAGTTATCTGTATTAGCACTCATTATATTACCGTGTACCCAATATGCGCAAACACACGGTAAATTCTTAACACCTCATCAAACAAATGCATCCCATACTCAAGAAGTAAAAACTACTAATGCATCTTTAATTGAAGAAGAAACAACAAAAGCAATTAATAAAGCAATAGATAATTATCTTGCCACGCAACAAAAAGCCACCGTACTGAGAACAACAAATGCTTTAGAATCTAACAACCTCTTCGATAGTTCTGCTATCAACGACCTACAAGCGGCATGTACAAATATACGTACTAAAGCACAACAACAATTCGAAACTCACCTTTCTACGCGTAAAGCAAAAAGTCAAAAAGAATTCGCAGAAAAAAAAGAAAGAATAAAGAAATATTCCTTACGAACTGTTGACACCATCAAGATGGTGCTCGAAAGTCATAGTAAAAGCCTCATGGAATTAAAAGAAATCTATGGTTCTGTGGAAACTCCAGAAGCACAAGAGGCAACCCAAGCTGCATCAAATATCTTAACCAGTGCCATACAGGATATATATAATAATGCACTGCAAGATCTTGCAAACATGATCACTCATGTGCCCGAAAAAACGATTGATACATTCCTCAAGACCGTTATACCTGCTACTATTACACTCATACTACAATCAGAACGCATAAATAACTCAGCTTCAAAGCACGAGTAGGCTACGATTATCTTAAGACTCTTTTATTAATTATTGATTTTTCATATCATTATTTTTAATAGTATCTTCTTGAAAAAGAGGCCTACTGAACAACAAACACCAATCAAATAGACAGCGGTGAAATCATGTGTTACATTGATATTGCTACCATTTGGCAATATATTTTGAGTAGCACTACATATGAAAACAATACTAGACCTAACCTAAAAATAGGATAAACAGTATGACATTCAGAAAATATTCCCTGATTTTTATGACTTTTTTTGTCTTTCAATCGATTGCTGTGCTCGCTGGAGCGCAAAAGCATAACGCTCCTGTTATTGATGAGGAACTATTAGCTTGGGCAGAAGCCGCGAATAAGGAAGTGGATAAGTATGTAAGCACCCTAACCACTGAAGAGCGAGCAAAATTTAATAAAGAGGTAGAAGAGCTTACTCATGCCTTAGAAACTATGTCAGAAGAACAACTAAGCGAATTCTTTAAAGACCTTGCCGGTATTGAAGGCCTTGAAGATGAGTTAACTGCCCTTCCTGAACCCACTCCAACTACGCCAGCTCCTACCACCCCTATAGTGGTGACTCCAAAACCAGTCGATCGCACGGAGCAAGCAATCACACTGCTTAACAATATTATTACACGAACAGAGCGATTCCTACGTACCGTACAACGCATTTCTGAGCTATCTGGTTCAATGGCAAGCTGGGTTGAAAAGGACAAAGCAGGAAATCTACCAAACGATCTTACTTGGGCAGCCTTTAAAACAAAAATAGAAACATTTGATAAAAAGGTTACCTCGCTAAAAGATCGTGATTCGTTAACACAAAGCTATTATTACATCGATGCGCTTATCAAAGATGAAAAAACCTACAAAGCTCTTTCTACATTGAGTGAAAATCTCACCACAGCAGAACCAAAAGTACAAGCACCACAAGCATTAACTGCATTAACAACGAGTTCACGTGATGCGATGAAATCAGTTCTTGGCAGCCTTTCTGATGCTATCTACAAAGAACAACTGGAAAAAAGTATCGATGCTATTATTGCACAGGCAAAACCAACTACAAAAGCGGTGACATCAAAACCTGCTGAACCTAAAAAAGATACATCAAACAAACCAACTCCTACGGCACCTGCAACAACTACTGGACAAAACAAAGAATTAACTAAAATAACTGATGTAATCTCATCTGCTGCAAAAGATGTGCAAACAGTAGTAAGCCAAACCAAAGCAAAGGATGTTAAAGAATTCGTTACCCGTATAGTAACACAAACTTCATCTATTAAAGATACGGTCACCGTGATGCAAACTCTTGAAACAGCAACACTGTCGATAGAGCAAGCACAGCGTCTCTTTAAAAAACTATCCAAAGCTCAAAAAGAGCCTGCTGCTCGTGAAGTACATGCAATGATCAATGACAAGAAACTACTTGATATAGCTGAAGGAACAGCAGCAATCGCGATTAAAACTGACACACCAGATATCATTCTGGCACTAAAAGATCTCGGTGAAGCAATTAACGTACTTAACGAATTAAAATAAAAAATGAATGCAAAGAGGCGGTTAATCAACCGCCTCTTTTTTTTACATAACCAAAAAGGACGGTAATATGGTATATAAAAAAATATCTCTTTTATATGTTGTTTCCTTTCTTGTAATACAAAATATATCTACACCACTATTAGGCATTTCTCTTGAAGAAATAGAACAAGAATTTGCTGCGTCTCCTGATAAATCTCCAGAAGATATTTTAGATAATATTAGTGATGAAGAATTGTTAGAATTATTAAAAAGTACCGGTTTTGATGAAGAGCTCCCGATGCCAACTATGCAAAAACAAAAACCAGCTTCTGAAAAATTTGAACCGATAAGCAGTAAGCCTGCTACCTCTACCACTGCTTCTCCATCCTCACAATCATTAGAACAGACTAAAAAAGCAACTTCTATCATTGAAAGCACTTTGACCCTTATTGAGCAGTTTCTATTGCATACCCAATACATTCCTGAGCTGCCGGGTAAAATTGACAGCTGGGTACGCCAAGATAAAGTGAGAGAGTGGCAAGTTGATCTTACTTGGGAAGGATTACGCGCAAAAATTGAATCCTTGTATTACACAATAACTCAATTAAAACAGCGAGATCCAATAACAAAAGAATATCGTTATATTGATACTTTGATCAAAGATGGAACAACGTATAATACTCTTGTTGCATTGCAAAAAAAGTTACATCACTCTGTCCCCAAATTAAAAAACCTCGATCCATTTAAACCATTATCAAAAAAAATCCGCTCAGAAATCAAAGAAATATTAGGTAGTTTTACTGAGATTATGTACGTCGCACAACTAGAAAAAAATCTCAATACTATTTTAGAAAAATATAGTGGTCGTGCCATGGAAATCAAAGGACAAGAAGATAAAGCACAAAAAAAAGCAGTTGAAGAATCAAAAAAAATACGCAAAGAATCTGCCAAAAAAGAAGTGAAGCCGAGTAAGCCTGCATCTCAAAAATCCACGGGAAAAACTGGATCTACTGATTATGATATGGGCTCATACAATGATTATTCTTCTTATTACCCAAGCAGTGGCGGTGGTGGGCATTATGGTGGTGGATATCAGGGCGGTAGTGATTATGATTATCCAAGCAGCAGCAAGTCTCCTACGAAAAGCAGAGGCAAAACAAATACTAGCAACAGAACTTCATCAAACAAAGATACTGACAGTGAAACTCCCGTAACTCCAGCAACGCCGGCTAAACAAGAAAAGAAGCCTGAAACACCAACTGAAGAGAAAAAAGCAAGCAAAGATCTTGAGAAGATACTTGATTCTATCGATAATGCGGCGGATTCTATTGGAGAACTCGTTGACCAAACCGGCTCAGGCAACACAAAACGATATGTAGACATTGCTGCAAGCCAAAAACAACCAAATCGATCCATGATGGGATCAGTTGAAAGCGCTACGTTAACTATAAATCGAGCACGTCGACTACTCAAAAAGATATCTGGTTCAGAAAAAGATGCGGCGTTACGGACTATTAAAGATCGTTTGAAGAAAACAGAATTACTTGATCTGGTTGATAAAGTTGCCTCACTCGCACCAACCCATAATGGCACCATCGCTTTAAAAAATCTTGGCGAAGCAATTAAAGCATTATATCAAAAGAATTATACTCCCCAGACTATACCATTGATAGAAGCGGTAGCTGAACTGATTGAGGCTGAGCCACTGGTACGAAAACCTGCTAAAAAGCCTGGTCGTTAAGCGCAATAATTATTTCAAAAATATAGGAGGCCGGGAGTGAATAATCACTCCCGGCCTCTCACATTACTGCCATAGTAAGTTAAAAATAACGTGAGTTCGACGTAAGAGCCGGATAACTATTATGTCGCGCTCAGATGAGCGCACAAATTCTGGATTGCTACGCTTCGCTCACAATGACGGTAGGTAATGTCTTATGTTCTGCTGTGTATGGCAGTAGTATAGGGTAGCTTTGTGGAGAGGGCTTTATTTGAAAAGTAAAACTGTGAACTATAGATACATATTTTTAGCACTATTGGCGTTCTCCTCCAGTCATGGTGCCTGTCCGGCGGAGTTTTAACGAAGGCGGAAGAGAGCCTCGGCGAACGTCACCATCCAGATAATTGTGCGCCGAAAAGGCGCGACAAAATTCGAAGGGATTTGCCATCTTCTTAGATCGAACTCATATTACTGCATAGTATGTTAAAAATTAATGCCCCCATGCAATCTTCTTACTACTTGCATCCTTGCGTTTCCAATTGTAATTGCAGCCAATGTTGTAACAAGTTTTTTTGCACGCAATCGCTGCGCCCATCTGCAGAATCAACCAATTATCATCTAAACTAGTCAGCTTTTATTCCTACCAACCTAAAAACAATTCGCTAGAAATATTGTACATTGGTGCAGATATGTGTTAAAAACTGAAACGACATTTATAATATATAATATAAGGAGTATAATGAATTATCTAAAAGAGTTCTTTTTACTATTTGCTGCCATCATCATCAATCAGCCGCTACATGCTGCTAATCCGCAAAACCCACAAAAACCCCCTTTTCTTCAAATCCCAGCAAGCTCCCGCAGCCAAAGCTCACGCAGCGCAAGCACATTAAGCAGCGATAGCAGTGATTCACCCAACCCGCAACTCCTACCGTCACCCGCAGTATCACCACTTCATGTTGCAATAATTGCAGCAAGAGCACCCAGCAAGAGAAGCTTTCAATCACCTACTCATGCGCAGAAATTTGCAACAGTAGCTCGACCTCTGGCAGAGGCCATGCGTCACGCAGACAATTCGAAGAATTAATGACACACACCAAAAACATGCACACCAAAAACATGCCCCATGACCTTATTTGATCATGGGGCATGAGTAATTTACAATCGCTTTTTATAATCTTATACAATCGCCTGACAACGTTCGCATAATCCATCGGCATGCAAGGAAACCTGCCAATGCCAGCAACGTAGACATTTCTCCCCTGCTGCCTTTTGCACTCGCACATACAATCCTGGCAACTCTGTTTTTTCACAATCACCTTGTTCTGGCACAAATCTACATGCCGATACAATCATACATTCCTTAAGGAATTCATCTTGTGACTGATTACCTTTTGCCAGAACAGCTAGAATTGATCCTATCGACTTCTGCACTGATTCATCCCAATAAATAGTCAAATCCGCTTCCAGAGAATGCTTAATAATTCCTTGGGCTCGTAGAAGCTCAATCGCTTTGAGCAACGCACTGCGAATGGATTTAAATTGTTCCCATTCTTTTTTATCTACAATAATATTACTTTCTACCGTTGCAAAATTCTGTAAATGTATCGAATCCGATTTGTTTTTTTGATATAAATCTGCAACCTGCTCAGCAGTACAGGAAAGAATCGGAGCTATTAGGCGGGTTAACGTGTCAAGAATATACCAACTAGCTGTTTGTGCTGATCGTCGCAAAAATCCGTTTGATTTTTCTACGTACAAACGATCTTTTACAATATCCAAGTAGAAGGAACTTAAATCAACCGCTGCATAATCTGCAAGTGCATGAAAAATTGCTGTTGGCTGTAAATTATCATACGCCTCAATAATTGCATTATTTACTAATTCTAATTGCGCCACAGCATATTGATCAATCAGTAACATCTGATCAAACGGAACTGCGTCTACTGCAATATCAAAATCGTATAGATTTGATAACAAGAAGCGACAGGTATTACGGACTTTACGAAACACTTGCGACACGTTATTTAACAATAAGTCAGAAACAACGGCATCACCAGAACAATCAATACTGCTTGCCCATAACCGCAACCCATCAGTTCCTAATTGATCTATAATTTGCTGCGGAGATACGACATTCCCAATTGATTTTGACATCTTTTTTCCGTGCTGATCAACCGTAAAACCATGCGTTACGATGGTACGCATCGGCGCTGAATTTTCTAAAACCACTGCGGTCAATAATGAACTTTGGAACCAACCACGATGCTGATCCTTACCTTCAAGATAAATATCTGCTGGATATTGCAATGCCGGGTTCTTCGTAAGGACTGCGAAATGGCTTACTCCAGAATCAAACCAAACATCCAAAATATCGGTTTCTTTTATAAAATCTGATTTCTGACATCCTGGACACGTAAAACCTGATGGGAGCAGATCTTGCAACGTAATCGAATCCCAATATTCAATGCCGTGATGCGCTACTTGTGATGCAACCTGATTAATCAATGCACTCGTAACATACGTATAATCGCATTGTTTGCAAATCACTGCCGGAATTGGTACTCCCCACACGCGCTGACGAGAAAGACACCATTCTAAACGCCCTTCTACCGTTGCCTTTAATCGATTCGCTGATTTCTCAGGCAATGTAACAATGGTATCAATTGCCGCTAATGCGCGATCTTTAAGGTTCTCTTTTGATAAATCACAAAACCATTGCTTGGTCGCGCGGAACATCAGTCCGTTATGGCATCGCCAACAATGCGGATAGGGGTGACGGATACTGGTTTTATGAAACAGCTTATTTTTTTCTACTAATTTTTTAATAACCCAAATTTGCCCATCTGCAACTGACATTCCAGAAAGTTCTTGTGGCATAATTTCAGCAGTATATTTACCATCGCTGCTCAGCGGAGAATAAATTTCTAAGCTATTTCTTACGCCAACTTCATAATCCTCTGGTCCACATCCAGGAGCACTATGCACACACGCAGTACCATCTTCTACCATTACCGATTGATCAAGAATGACCGGTACCAATAACCCCTCAACAAACGGATGGTGGGCTCGAGCGCCTAGTGCATATAGCTCGTCAGAATTAAATTCTGCAACGATTTTTGGTTCTGCTTCAACTAGTTTAGCCACGGTAGGTGCAAGCTGTTTTGCAGTAATAACGTAGGTGCCGTTCAGATCGAGAACAACATAGTGCACATTCGGCCGCAATAACACCGCCCGATTAAGTGGCAATGTCCATGGGGTTGTGGTCCAAACAACAAAACTAATTTCTTTACCCGAAAGGGTTGGGAATAATGTTTCTATTATTGATGCATGCAATGGGAATAAAACATATACCGATGGATCCTTACGCTCTTGATATTCAATCTCTGCAGTTGCAAGCACGGTCTGACATGACCAACACCATGGCACTGTTTTATTTTTTCGCTCAATATACCCCGCATCTACAAACTGACCAAACGCCTGTAAAATAGATGCTTCGTATGAATACGACATGGTTGTATAGGGATTATCCCAATCCATGACCACACCCAGCTTCTTGAACTCTTCTTTTTGTACTTCAATCCATTTTTGTGCATAGGAACGACATGCTTTTTTAAGATCCTGTCGAGATAAACCCGGATTCTCTTGCGACACCTTCAATTCAATCGGCAGCCCATGACAATCCCATCCTGGCGTTACTGGCACATGTTTACCAAGCATACGCTGTGATTTGGTAACAATATCTTTTAAAATTTTGTTATATGCATGTCCGATATGAATATGCCCATTGGCATATGGTGGACCATCATGCAAAATATATTTTTGCTTACCACTGTTATGAATGAATGCTTTTTCATACAGCTGTTCTTGTTGCCATCGACTAATCATAACTGCATCATCTACCTTTGCATTTGGCCTGATCGGAAAATCAGTGCGTGGTAGATTTAATGTAGTTTTATATTTTGAATCTTTTACGTCCTCAGCCATGGGCCTTCTCCTACTGATAAGAACATTACGGTATGATTAGGCTTGATTATACCGTTGTTTTCTTTTTTTTCCAAAATTAGGCTAAGCTATATTTTGTAATAAATAAGCATAAAAAAAGATATACACATGAACATTAAAAATAAAAAAATCGGCATTTGGGGATTCGGAGTAACGGGACAATCAATCTTACGCTATTTTTCTAACCAACAAAACTCCAATAACATTATAGAAGTTTTTGAACAAAAAGCGGTAACCGCGCAGCAAAACAATGTTATTGTCACTGCTGGTGCATCCTTATTCCAGTCATCAGACCCACTACAATTTATCGAACATAATGATCTTATTATCGCTAGCCCCGGGATCAACAAAGATCCTTATCTTCAATACGCCAATAAATTTATTACTGAAGTTGACCTTTTTTATACCCATTATCAATACCCCATCGTTGCAATTACCGGTGCAACAGGGAAAACAAGTATTACTCACCTACTTGGACAGTTATGTACCTTTGCTGGACTAAAAACCGACGTAGGTGGAAATATTGGTACCGGCATGTTAGATCTTATAACCCATGATCGCGCCGATCTGTGCATTTTAGAACTCAGCAGCTTCCAACTTGAATATGCAACGCGATTTGCACCAGATCTGGCAATCATCACAAATCTCTATGAAAACCATTTGGATAGACATCAAACAATGGACCGATATTTTGAAGCAAAATCACATATCATGACACAGCAAACCAATGATCAAATGGCGCTCTTGCCGCTCTCATTGATTACACGATGCAATGGTGTTAAAACACAAAGCATACGCCATTTTTTTTCTTGGGACCTCTCAACTGAATCTGAACTATTAAAACAGTTAGAGCCACAAGATGGACTGTTCTTTGTTCGTAATAATACGGTTATTTTTCGACGATATAATCAAGAACAAGACGTTATCGCTACTACAAAGTTTCCTGCCCTATCGCTCAAAGAAAACTGGCTTATTATCGTAAGCGCCCTGCATCTTTTAAACATTCCAGTATCGGTAATCGCACAAGCTGCTGATCAACTGGTCCTTCCTGCCCATCGACTCGAAAAAGTTATCACAAAAAATGGTATTACATTTTATAATGATTCAAAATCTACTACCCCACAGGCAACACTCGCTGCAGTTAATGCACTACAAAACAGGCCTATTCATCTATTATTAGGTGGGTTAGGAAAGGGTGTTGATCGTGCGCCGCTCATTGCACAGCTCAAAGGCTTAGTACACTCTATATACTGTTTTGGAGGAGAAGCGGACGAATTATATAGACTCTGCGGGCAAGTAGGAGTTCCTGCATACCATGCAGGCACTCTTGAAGAATCGTTTGATCTTTGCATGCAGCAGGCAAAATCAGGAGATCAAATTTTATTGTCACCCGCAGGAGCAAGTTATGATCTATTTAAAGATTATCAAGAGCGAGGAGAGGCGTTTAAGCACATGGCGATTGATTACGGTAATTAACCACTATTGATATTGGAGTGCTCGAGGAATCCTCTTTTGATAAATAGTAGGATTAGGATATGGACAAACACGACGACGCAAGGCTTTTGTTCTTGATCTTTGTTTTGGGCCTATATCAACTTTTTTTACTGTCCTCAAGCACATTTTGCTCAGACCTTGTGTAAGCATGTCTACTTGATTCAACACGCCTCCTCTCGCCGTAACGGTACTCTTAACCGCAATCATCGATGCCAAGACTGTCTCTTTTGAACCTCTTGCAACTGTTTGCGTTTTTTGTTGAAAATCAATGAGCGAGCCCCAAGACTGTTGCTCATCATATAACAGCGGTCCTGGCAACCAACATGGTGCCGCTTGTACCACTAATGCTTCTGACCGAACATGATTACCTTTGATTTGTTCCTTTTTCCAATCATAAGCTTTAGGCCTTACAAAACCTGCAAGAAATTCGCTTACATCAAAATCGTCTTGCATGTGTGGGGAGTCCCCTGTGGCAATGAAACACAGAACAGCAGCCTTTTCCACTCCTTCTAAGAAAATACCTTCTTCTATTTCTGACGCGGTGAGTTCCGTGTTCATGCTAGCTGCAGGTATACCAAAACAAATCGAAACAAAAAAAATATATAGTAGTGCGCGATGCATAATAAGCCTTTACATTTTGTACAATAAAATCATGTACGCTACTATATCATAAAATAATAATCACATCGAAAAAAAGATCGCTATTTGTATGAAATTCTTAAAAAGGATTGTTGAAAGGACATCTTATGCTTGCTGCAACAATATTACTACAGCGAGTGCCACCTTCATCAATGCACACTTTTTTCCCTTAACTCTCGAGCTTTTTGATTTGCCAATGCGCCAATATTTTTTTTATGAAGAAAGCTCAGGGCCGAATCATTGTTACCTACCACCCTATTACTATTTTTATAGCTTACCAACATGGCACCCGACATTCGCTCATCCTCACTTCTCCCGCAAGGACATCCTAAAACTCTTTCAGGCGTGATAGCGCTATAATAAGATAATAAGCCATCCTGTGATAACATTCTCCAATCTCCACGTTTGTTTTCACCATTCTCGTCCAAGTATACATATTCAAAAATCTTGGCTTCATATTCTTTTTCCTCTACAGATGCTTGTTGGGCAGGATATCCTATTTGCTCTGCGTAATCCCCTAACCTTTTTTGATATGCCGCTAACCATTTGATTACTACCTCTTGCTGATTTGCAGCATGTAGATTAATAGTACAAAACAAAAAGAGTACATAGCGCATCATATACATACACCCTTCCCTAAGAAATTAAATTCACAAAATCCATCCTAACGAGTCCATGAACGCTTTTGCCTGCTTTTTATCTTATGCAGCTCTTGATACGCTCCTTGCAGCATTTGCACTTGCCTCAGTACTGTCATGCTATTTTCCAGCCATGCATTATGTTCAGGCACACAACCCAATACCATTTGATTTCGTTGCATCTCATTTTTTGCATGGGCGATTAATGGCGGCCTATGTAACATAAACCCATCTGACTTTGCCTCTGATCTTAGCCTTTTAGGAAATAATCGCGCAAGAACCATTCTATCTGGTGGCGATCCAGGAGTTTCATCGGCAGCATTAGCCACGTTCATCAAAAAACAACTCATATAAAGAAAATACCGTATGTTATACATTAAGATTCCTCGCAACAACCAGATTACAAAGTGGAAAATTGTGAGAGTAATAATCCCACAATTTTCCCGACATCAAACGAAAAAGAAAATATGCTTCTGTACGTACTACACCAATACTATATCAATTACTTCAGCCGTTTCATCGCTGTATCTTTTTGATCTCTTTCTTGTTTAAGCTTTAACTTGCGTGCTGTTTTTATGTTGTTATCTAAAAAACGAAACGGATTTGCTTGATTCATCCAGGCCTTTCTAATGTTTCGTATTCTCTCTTGTCTCGCATTAGTTATTGCTTTTTGAATTTCATCTGATCGGCCATATTTTCCTGCCTGCAAATTAATACTGCTTATGCACGCCGCAATGCTTGAAAACTCACAGCTCATTTTACTCATTTCCCAGCTAAGCATTTCAACTTTGTCTATCAAATGTCCTGTTTCTTCTGCTTTTTGGAACCTCCGATACTGCTCTAAGTATGCAAGATTATGCCTCGCATTTTTTGCTATTAAACGTTGCATACCCTTTTTTCCTATTGGCCGCATGTTATATTCTGACGCCGAACCAAATGTTTTTTCAGTATCACCATCTTCGGATGATGAAGGTGATATGGCAGGCAAAGAAAAAGGCGGTTTAAACTTTTTTAATGGCACTAATGGTGGCGTGTTATGCTCTCGATCAATCTGTGATTCAGAATTTTTGGGTTCAGATTCATCATCTTCTTTTTCATCAGGTAGTGACAGTGGAGACGGGAATCGAGATGCACGGGCTGCTGTTTGCTTTAATGGTTTAGGTGGAGCATCGTAAGCCTCACTCGCATCATAATCAAAACCCCCTTCCATTGGACATGCCACCTGAAAAGCTTGTTCATATTCTTTTAATCCATCATATTGCTCATTCTCACTATCAATATTCCCTGTTTTTACAGCATTCAGCGCAACTGGTTTTGTTTTTTCATAATATTCACTCAACTGTGGTTCATCAATCCGTAATGCTGTGGTTCCATCTGGCTGTAACGATTGCTGAATAGATACATTCTCAAGACCGCACGTTATCATAGCCATGTATGCTTCATATCTTTGCTTACTTTGCATAACCAAATTTTTTGCATCCACATCCCTAAGCCCAAACATTCGTAATAATGCTGACCGCGTTATCGTGCTAAGATCGGCTCTCGGCACATGACATGTTTTTCTCTCGCTACGACATGTGCACTCACCCATAGCACACCGAAATTGCTGTAACGCTGCATAGTACTCAGTGTGTAACTGCCCGCCTATTGATGTAAGGTACACAGCATTATTATTTTCTGCCGCAGCACTCATATCAAAACAAAATACCAAACATACAATATATATCAGTTTTTTGCGCATAATGACCCTTTATTGCTTAATAAATTTTTACATTGAAATGAAGATACCACAAAACCCTAATTACACCGACAATAATTTATTTTCTATTTTTACATATGTAAAATAATAGCAGCACAACCAGCACACTTCTTACAAAAAACCTATGGGTTTTTACACTATGTATCAGATCAACGCAATGATGATTACGCCAAACTTTTGTTATCTTAAGAGTAACTACTTACTTCGTCAACGCCCCACTGCATGATATTTCAAAATCTATAAATGCGACTATTCTTTTTGTTTTGATCCCGATTTCTCTTGCTGTAGCACTGTTTTTACAGGCGTTAGAACAGTTGTTTCTTGCTGCTGATTTCCCTGCATTCGCGCAAGATAATTTTGCTCAGAACAACTTAATTCATCTCCAGAATAATCGGATCCCCTGCCCATTGGTGTGTGATTTCTTTGCCCTGGAGGGGTTTTTATAGGTCTAAAAAGATTGCGATTAACTAATGATATACGATGCGCTGTATACCTTGCCCAAGAAAACTGTTCAACAGCTCTTTGCCAATCAAATTCCAACATAACCTTTTCTTGTTCATCCGCAGCCGCTAAAAATAGATTGCATCCCATACAAAAAATATAAAAACCATATCTGATTCGATTCATAGTTACTCTCCGTCCTTTCGTCTACACTTTTTCCTTGCTACACCATTTCATTTCGCTTTTTTAGAGTTATCAAGAACGTTGAGCTTCGTCGGCCAAGCTACCAGACTTTGCTTTGGCATTATATTCTATTAGGGCAACTATATAAAAAAACAGCTGATAAGTTCAATAGTTTTTATATACAATTTTATATATCACTACATAATTTAACCTGATTTCAGCATAACGGCTTTGATAACTATTGTGTCGCGTCCTGATCGGACGCACGAATTCTGGATTGCTACGCTTTGCTCACAATGACGGTAAGTAATGCCTGATGTTCTGCTGTATATGGCAGCAGTGTGAGATAGTTGTGTCAAAGGAGCTTATTGGAAAAATAAAACTATGAACTATAGATAAAATAGTATTAGCACGGTTGGCGTTCTCCTGCAGTCATGGCGCCTGTCCGGCGGAGTCTTAACGAAGGCGGAAGAGAGCCTTGGCGAACGTCACCATCCAGAAATAAATGCGTCCAATGTGGACGCGACGTTGTTATAAATACTTTGAAAGACGGCTAGATCGAACTCGCGTTAATTTAAGATCACCTACTCAACAGCGCCCATGACAACTAATTTTTTTTCGCGCTCTAAATCATTGACCCTACGAGCGCAACTACGTTACTCTCTAAAAAAATTCCATTATTAGATGTTAGGTATATCGATTTATGAAACTGCATAAAAAAAACATATCTTCTGATCTTTTTTTATTTATGGGAATCATTACCACGCTCATCGTCTGTGGCCTACTATTTATTTATTCTTCAAGTTCCATTTACGCACTTGAACGATTTGGCGTTGCACACTACTTTTTAAAAAAACAATGTATTGGATTAATGATAGGTCTCTGTGCGTTACTGGTTGCGTATTGCATTCCAGTTAAAATTATTCATGCCACAACGCCACTACTCTTTTTAAGCTCACTACTCCTTTCTGCTCTGACTATGATCCCTTTTTTAACCCACCGTATTAATGGGTCCAGCCGTTGGCTTTCGTTAGGAGGATTCACCTTTCAGCCCAGTGAACTTTTAAAGGTTACGTTCATAGTATATGTTGCATATCTGATTGAAAAAAAACAGTACACCACTCATTCATTTATGCATAGCTACCTACCTTTTCTAATCATTCTGGGTGTTACCAATATCATTCTGCTGAAACAACCCGATTTTGGCCTGGCCGTCACCCTTACCATAACCACATTTCTTTTACTGTTTATCGCACAATACAGAAACAAAGATCTTTTAATAACCTTTGCCAGCTGCTTACCGATTGTTGCAGCGCTCATCTATTTTAAACCATACCGCCTTGCCCGCGTGCTCACTTTTTTGGACCCTTGGTCTGACCCACAAGGATCGGGGTTTCAGATCATTCAATCACTGATTGCCATCGGTTCTGGAGGATTATGGGGAGTTGGCATATCACATTCAAAACAAAAGTTTTTTTATCTGCCCATGCAACATTCAGACTTTATTTTTGCCATTATTGCAGAAGAGACCGGATTTATTGGGGCGCTGCTCGTTATTATATTATTTATAGCACTGCTCTATCTGGGCATACGTATTGCATCATATACCACCAATCGCTTTGCTCAATTTACCATCCTGGGATTTATAATAATGATCAACTTACAAGCAATGATTAACATTGCCGTAACGCTCGGGCTTGTCCCTACCAAAGGAATCGGGTTACCATTTATCAGCTACGGTAATAGTAGCCTTGTTTGTACTTTGATTATGGTTGGTTTGATTTTGAATATGGCGCAAGATAAGCATAAAGAATACAAATAAAGGCCGATAAGAATCGACCTTTATTATCAAACATCTCTGTATATCTTATATTGAATGATTATTTCTTTATGGTAGTTGTTTTTGGGTTCTTGGCTTCACAAATTTTTCTCAAATTTACAAAATCCTTATTAAATTCTTGCGCATGTTTCGCAACCAGATTATATAAATAGATAACAGCCTGCACAGCCTCTTGTTTCTTCTTAGTGTTATTCAAAATGGAATTAGAGTCTTTATATTTTTGTAATTTATCTGCAAGTTTTTTCTTTAATGGTTCAATTTTTTTGAATGCAGAGATAAAACTTCCTACTCTTCCTTCTATGCTTTTAATATCAATTTTTGCAAAATCGATACTTTTAGAATTCGCATCAATATTCATAACTCCACCTTCTTGATCTCTGCTAATAACAAATTTTTTAATATATCGCGCATATACATCTGTTCTATCAAGATAGAGGCGCTTACTGATATTTTCTATCTCAATAAAATCCGGCATTAATGAATTATCTGTTTTTTTGATATAGTTTGCCATTTCATTTAAAACATTATACCAATGTTTCTTATTCCTTTGATATACAGTATAACTTGTAGAACCTATTGATGTTAACATGTTTTCTTTGTCTCCACCTTTATCCCATACTACTTCGCTAGCGGCCTCTAAGTTTTTTTGTGCATCATTAAAATTAGTAATCGCCTCTTTGCCAAGATATGCCGCGATTACATGCTGACTACTACCTATCAACCCCATCACCACAGCCACATATAAAAATTGTTTCTTCATCTTGTTCTCCTTAAAATAAAAACATTTAAATATATTCCAATAACTTTCATGTAAGTATCCTAAATACGTACGTATTCTTGTTGAGGTAGCCTTACCTCTGTTTGTTATAATCTGTAACAATCTTTTTCATATGATTGTTAATGAACTCTGCAAACGTTATCAAGACCCCTGCTGCTTCTTTTTTCTTTGCACTCGTAAGCCGCGATTTTCTGTAGGTATTTAATGCTTTTAAATCATTCGCAAGCTTCTGAGAATTTGTCGCAATATCTCTGGCGCCTGTCTGAACTATCATTGGCATACCACTGTCATCAATTTGTGCTTTGAATACTCTCATAAGCCGCGTGAGCTCACCTACGTTACCTTGGCGACGTGCTTGTGACATACTCACTGCAATTTGAAACGTTCTATTACTTAAATCCTTCAAATTATTAAATAAAGCGATCAGCTTTTTATCAGAAAGGAAGGTAGTATCTGCATCTCTAATATAATCTCCCAATCCATTCAAAAATCTATCCCATTCATATCGCTTTGTCTTTTGGCCTGGATACATAGAAGCTAATACATCCTTGTCTGACCAAACAATCTGAGATGCTTTGATCATCTCACCGATAACTTGCTCTTTCGTTGCAGCAAATAACTGCCCGGCTGAACCCAGCAGCAATCCTGCCATCAATAACACATATGTATTATTTCGTTTCATTTTCATTCCTTTGTTTATTAGAACCTCAATCGAAGTATTCATATTGCAACTTTAATAATATCAAAAACAATCAATGAAATTCAATGATTGCTGTAAAAAAATAGGGATAGGGCCATAAAACCTGGCCCTATCCCTTGTGTATCATCAATACATTAGCTTTGAAATCGCTATTATCGCTTTAATCTTTGTTGCTGTTGCTGCAATCCTTGCTGCTTTAATCTCTGATTAACCAATATAGTCAGAACCTCCATAAGCTGCTCGTAGTCACCCCTTACTTTCATAATATGGGCGTCAATAGCGAGTGCCAAGGTGATCAAAACTTCTGCCGCCTCTCGTTTTTCCTTGCGAGTGAATGTTGCTCGCTTAACAGTCTCTACGACCTTATCTAATCTATCTCGAATATCCGCAACTGCCTTCTGTTGTACCGTTAAATAGTTGTCCAAACGAGCCCGCATTGTTACCAGAGCATTATTACTTCGATCATCAAATTTCATTTTTTGAGTAATTTTTTCAACTTCCTTTTGACTCAATCTTCCAACCTCATTTACTCCAATCCCGCTTTTTTTGTCTTGTTTATCTACAATCATTGGTTGAATAGCTGTTCGATATATATCAGAAAGATATAAAAAAAGATTTAAACTAATATTTGCCAACTTAGTAAAATCTGGCTCTAATGCCTCATTATTCTTCTTGATGTATTGCGCCACTTGCTCCAAGGTCGTAATCCAACTCTTGTTTCTATTTTCATGCTTTACATCACCAGGTAAACCCATTGATAAAAAGAGATTGCCAACCTTTGGCCCCATCCATGTTATAGTATCAATCTGACGAATGAACTCCTCCGCCTCTGCCTTATTTTTTATTTTATTGCTTTGTGTTGTGCTCGGTTTTTTAAACAATGACATAGCACATAGTTGTTGATTACCGATAGACAATACAAGCCCTATGGCTAACGATACACGCATCACAATAATTTTAATCATTTCTTCTCCTTTTCCTTATTTAAACTATTTTATCGCATACATTCTATTTTTACCTTAATAACTTACCGCGGTTGACCATACTCCCTTACGGAATTCATCAATACTCCATAATCGGTCATAAACTTTGTCACGTGAAGATTGATCCGATCTGCTAACAATATAAGCGCCTCAACCGCCTCTTGCTTACTACTGCTGCGCCATGCAAAGAACTGTGAACGATACTCTTTTAAGATGCTCTCTAGAGCGGTCCTAACACGCATTATCCGTTCTGACTTCTTATCCCCCTTAATGGTTAAATCTTTCACAACGACCTTCATTTGCTGTATCAGAGGCGCTATGCATACTTGCTTATAACTTGGTGGACATGATGCAGAAAAATCCAAATTCATCGCAATTTCATTTGGTGAAGTTGCCATAATACCAATCTGTTCCTTTTTCGGCATTATGATCATAGGAACAACAAAGCGTCTATAGAGCTCAGCCATTTCAACAAACAGATAACGACTTATATGATTCAATTCTTTAAATTGTCCCAATAGGCGGCTATCCACATTTTTAATATATGCACCTATATCATCTAAGATTGCATACCAATCCTTTTCTCTCTGCTTATAATCCAATCCAACCGATAGTAAAAGGTTTCCACGATTCCACACGTCACGCTCTGCCTTTCCTTCAATCAAAGCTTTCGCTTCTGCTCTGTTTGAAGGTACTTTTGCATCAAGATGATAGCTATATCCCATTGCTAATAATCCAATGATCAACATCTTGTGCAATGAACTTATTTTTTCCATCATTTCCCCTCGTTTTTATTTTGTTCTGAATCATCAACTACCTCTTTTATAGGGCGTACTGGTGGTGGCGTCTGTGGACGATTGATCTTTGAGAATAACATGATGATCTGTCGGTAATCAGTGATAAATTTTCTAATATGATCATCAATACGATCTGCTAAATACAGCAAACATTCGACCACATCGCCCCGTTTTTTGTTAATAAACCACGATTTTCTATAATCCTTCAAAACCCATCTTAATTTTGCCCGCATATCGACGATCGCGTCTGATCCAGTAGCAGCTCCCTGTAGCATGGGGGGTTCTATATCCCATTCTTCTCGAAACTCTCTTACGCGACTGGTTACATCTCCAATACGTATTTTTTTGACATCAATTTTTTTAATAATTTCATCATTTTGGACAACAATAATGCCCGATGCTCTTTCTTGTTCACCATATATATGCTGTTGCAGGTACTGACTGTAAACAAACGTCATGCATTCAAACAGCTCATCATTGATACGACGCAGCTCATCAAATTGTGGCTTTAATGCTTTGTCTGCTTTGGTAACATATTGCCCCAACCCATTGAAAACAGTGTTCATAAGCCGCTTTCGCTCTTGATACTCACTGTCACTGGGTAATCCAACTGATAACAACAGATTGCCACGATTCCATATCGTGCTATCTTTTAAAAGCATATGTACTGCTTCATTTAAATTTTTAGGAACTTGCGCGGTGATACAACCACCACTCACCAACAACACACCGACTGCAAACAGTAGGCTTTTTCGATCAAACAATCTCTTCATTACTCCCCCTTATTACAACAATACGAATCAAATAGTTATTCACATAGCAACTACAATAATAATTAAAAACATATAAAAAAATCAATGGATGCATATTTATGCCATACATAATGCATCACAAGACACAATAATTTTGTTTGAAGTTTTACGTAAAATCATGCACAATGAAACCAATTTTACACACCCTATCTCGTTAATAACGGAGCTTTTATGGTAGAAATGCAAGTTAGTCCAGCAGTTTCATGCTGCCCACAACAACCCCAACAACTCGATCCTTTAGGTGATGGTATAAGCTCTTTGGAACTAATCCGTGTATCGGGATCAGATATTGATGTAGTAAATGCAGCACGGGTTTGTTACGGTAAAACGGTACAAACTATGACCGAACAGGATAAAAAGCTGATCAAATATTTAATGCAACATAAACACACCAGCCCGTTTGAACACAACCAACTCTCGTTTCGCGTCAAATGTCCATTATACGTATCACGCCAATGGATGCGTCATAGGATGAACTCATATAACGAAATTAGTTATCGCTATGTTAAAGCAAAAGATGAATTTTATATGCCACAACAATGGCGACATCAGGATCCTCACAACAAACAATCATCTCTAGCCCCATTTGAAAATGCAGAACTGGTTGAGCAATACCAAAAAGTGATTGCGCTTGCAGCCCAGACATATGAAAACTTAATCGAGAATAAAGTATGCCGCGAGTTAGCACGAGGATTACTGCCTATGTGCACCTACACCGAATTTATTTTCACCTGCAATCTACACTCGCTCATGCATTTTTTAGGTTTACGATTGCATGTTGGCGCGCAATACGAAATTCGGCAATACGCACAGGCAATGCTTGAACTTGCTACTCCACATTTTCCCGTATCGCTCGAGGCGTGGAAAGAGGTATATAAACCGGATTTATTATAATTTTTTTGCCATCTAATTTTGTTTTATGGCTTGTCCGACGAAGCTTTAGCGAAGTCGGATTCCTTTTATTTTTCATCCTTTGCTAATTTTTTATGCGCAGTGCGCTTTTGAAAGTTATAGCGCAGTCGATTGTTTTTTTTGACATAATAATTTCGCTTATGAACGGTTGCCGGAAATTTCTTATTTATAGCTTCTTTCTTTTAGCTCTACACTAATATTGCTGTCTAAAAAATAAATTATTTTGAGAACCTATCCAAAAACTAATTCATGATTATTGCAATGGACGGAGATTGTAGGAAGCTCTTGACTCCCGATCGTCTTCACAGTCTGTCCGCCGTAGTTAAACGAAGGCGGAAGCGAATGCGTGGTGATCCAGGCAATTATGCGCCGGCAAGGCGCGACAAATTAGATTATTTTTATTGAATTTACCTAAATATTACTTTATTAACCTGGATCGCCACGCACGCTAATCCTCCTTCGCTAAAGCTACGGCGGACAAGTTGGCGGCTTGCCCGGCGAAGCCGAGCGAAGACGGGTTCGCGAAGACGATCGTGGGTTTCTTGCTTCGATTAGTGTCTAAATATGGCGAATAAATAAGGCAATAATTTTCGGATAAGCTCTTATCTAAAATAACTTGGCAGATATGACACGATATACTAGAGTGGTGGAGCTATGAATAGCGCGATTTGAAGATAGTTTACAAATCCGCAGGTCTTATACAAGGAGCAAATAATGATGAGTAATATGCATGTTATTTCGTTTTTCTGGCGGCACATAAAACCTTACAAATGGTTTTACTCCCTCATGCTTCTTGCCCCAATTGTAAGCAGTTTTTACTCATTTGCTTACAGCTACGCCATAAAAATGTTTTTAGATATAATGGAAGCAAAAAATTTCGTATCATATAGCAGCGTTTCTACTCCAATAATTCTTTTTATCGTTACTCAAATTGTATTAGACCTTGTTTGGCGGATTAGTAACTTTGCTGAATGGAAAGCCGAGCCGTATGTACGCCGTTCAATTATTTTGCAATCATATGATTATGTGCAACATCACTCCTATGCATTTTTTCAAGATAATTTCACCGGTTTTATCACCAGCAAAATAAAAGGCCTTGTCAGCGGATATGATAAATTTTGGGCAGAAATCCATCATGGCTTTTTTGCAAAAGTTCTTAAAATTTTAGTAAATCTCTGTGCTCTTGCCTTTGTAAATATGTATCTTGGCAGTTTTGTTTTAATCTGGGGTGTTATCTATGCGCCCATTATGTTTAGGTTATCAAACGAACTGAATAAATACGCATTTCGAGAAACGGAAAGTAAACACGCTCTTTTTGGACAGATTTCTGATAAAATCTCTAACATCATCTCTCTTTTTTCTTTTTCCGCCCGCAAACGAGAACTGCGCTATTTAGATAATCAGATCTCATATGATTTCATCCCAAAACAGATTCAACTCTATAAATACGCCTTTTTCGTACAGCTTATTGGCGGGCTTTTATATCTGGTTATGTTTGCATTCATTCTCTTTTATATGGTCTATTTACGCATTAATGGATTAATATCAGTCGGTGATTTTGCTTTTGTATTTAGCCTTGCATTGGTTATTGCAGAAGACATTTGGGATATCACCACAGCGCTACAAGATTTTGCACGATCCATGGGAGATATAAAAAGTTGCCTATCGATTTTAATGCTTCCTCATCAAATGACCGATGTCAGCGACGCCCATCCGATCATTGTTACTAACCCAAAAATTGAATTTCACAATGTCTCTTTTTCATATGATGGCACCAAATATGTCATTAAAAATATAAATCTGACCATTCATGCGGGGGAAAAAATAGGAATAGTAGGACGCTCAGGATCGGGTAAATCATCCATTATTAGCTTACTGTTGCGATATTTTAAAAACAATGAGGGGGACATTTTAATAGATAATCAAAATATAAAATATGTTACGCAAGAATCATTACGCAGTATGATTGCAGTGATCCCCCAAGACACGTTACTCTTTCATCGAACCTTGATGGAAAATATCCGTTACGGTAATCCAAGCGCTACCGATGAGGAGGTAATTGCAGCATGCGAACAGGCACATATCCATAAATTCATCATGAGACAACCACAAGGATATAATACTTACGCAGGTGAACGAGGTGTCAAACTTTCTGGCGGCCAACGACAGCGCATCGCTATTGCCCGCGCAATTTTAAAAAATGCACCTATTTTAATTTTAGACGAAGCTACTTCTTCTCTGGATAGTTACACAGAAAGCCTGGTACAGGACAGCCTCAACATTCTCATGGCTGATAAACAAAAAACGGTTATCGCCATTGCTCACCGGCTATCCACATTAAAACACATGGATCGCATTATCGTCCTTGATAAAGGGGCTATCATCGAAGAAGGAACCCATGATCAACTGATTGCACAACCAGATAGTTTGTATAAGAAGCTGTGGGATTACCAAGAAATTTAAAAAGGTGCCCCCTGGTCATTTCCATTTGTCCATACAGCGCACGAGTTAACCCATTCACCTAATGCACCTATTGACAATCTGAATCCCAACACGCTATCATGACCTCATAATTGAAATATATTAAAAGGGATGAGGCATGAAAAAACATATTATATTTTTTGTAAGCATACTCTTGCTACTGCCTGTTTCTACACAGACAGTTTTTTACAATTGTACGGTTTTACGAAATAAAAAGACAGGACAGCGGGTTTTTGCGCTTGCCGATATGCATGTTGATGAGTTGAATATGCGCAAAACACTAAACCAACAAGCAGAACTTCTTGCTGTTATACAAAATCTTAAAGGGCAGGTTCGATGTCTTGTGGAAGATTCAATACAGCAAAAAATAGAAAATATAACCGAGACGATACAAGAAAAAGACCCTGATTTTTTATATGCACTGCAGCAATGTTTTGCAGGTCGCTTTGATAATACTGGTGCTCAAGGTAACAATGAAATAACTAACTTATTTAAAGAATACATTAATATATATCCTGAATTGATTGGTAAACTGCTTAAAGTTTCACCTTTAACATTATTAGAAAAGCATCTCAACGCATTAAATGTACCGTGTAAGAACATAGAAATAAGAGGTGTAATTAATGACTTTAAGTTTAAAAACAAGGATATGCAAGCAACTTACGAAAATTTATCTCATCTTAATGATAAAGAGGGTAAAGGACTGCAGGGGTTATACAGAACCTTTATGGCAAAAACAGTAAATAGTATTAAGAGCTATCGAATTAAGCAACAGCTACTCTATTTTATGTATGACAAGTACCCCGTATTTGATACCTGTTCGATGATAGAGGCATCGACATACATGGTAGACATTGCTGCTATAGATGATATTTACCAACATTTAAACGTACAAAACATTTTTATATGCGCTGGTGGACGCCATACAGAAAAAATTATTGAATTTCTAATATCAACTGGAGATTACAAAGAGATTGCTTTTGTTGGACACGCTATTGACGTACTATTGAAACGATTCCGTAAAGCTCAAGGGTTTGATAACCCAATACTACCATATGGATTTAATGTAAAACAGGCAATTACACCAGAGTTGAAAAAAGCACGGCAGCATGATGAGATGCAGCGTGAGAAAAAGGCATTGCAGTTGCCAGCGTATCGTGAAATGTCGGACGCTGTTAAATCACGCATTAAATCGAAATTATAATATTTTATAAAACGTATCGAGTAGAAGGCGGTAATTAACCGCCTTCTACTCTTAATACTTCACAATCACTATGACTTCTTAACATTCCAATTCATCGCAAGATCCACCAAAAGCCGTACGCCAACTCCAGTTGCAGAATCAAATCGGTAGTAAGAAATATCCGGCACATCAAACGCTGTTCCTGCAATATCCAAATGCACCCATGGGACATCTTCTACAAAGTTCTGTAAAAACAATCCGGCAGTAATTGCTCCTGCGCGGTATCGATTGCTTCCAATGTTACAAATATCGGCAAGAGGATTTTTAATCGCCGCTTTGTAATCATCATGGAACGGTAAACGCCATACACGATCACCAGAACTCTCTGCAGCTGCGGTTACACGTTCGGTAAACTCATCATGCGCACTCATCAAACCGGTATAAAAAGGTCCAAGAGCGTAGGCACACGCGCCAGTCAATGTTGCTAAATCGATCATTGCATCCGGTTTATAATGTTTGACTGCGTAAGAAAGCGCATCTGCTAAAATCAAACGTCCTTCTGCATCAGTATTACGTACTTCAGCTGTTTTACCGTTATAGAACGTAACGATATCACCGGGCATTAATGCCTTACCACTGGGTAAATTTTCAGCTAATGGGGCAATCGCAATCACATTCACGTCAGGCTTTAAAATTGCAAGGGCTTCTATCGCATTGATAACCGCTGCAGCTCCCGCCATGTCATCTTTCATTTTTTCCATATAATCTGCGGGTTTAATACTGAGCCCGCCAGAATCGAAGGTAATACCTTTACCCACAAATGCGATTGTTTCCGCATCTTTTTTGCTGCACGTGTATTCAAGGATAACCAACTTACAATCATTATCTGATCCACGAGACACCCCGGCAAGACCACCCATGCCCATCTGACGCACTTCATTTTCTGAAAATATGGTCAGTTTGAGGCCATGCTTATTTGCAATCGCTTCAGCTTTATTTGCAAGGTGTGTTGGCGTAAGATGTGATGGTGGCATGTCAATCCAATGCCGAGTCTGGTTAACTGATTGTCCAACCACTGCTCCTGCATTCATAGCCTCAACTATTTCTGCATCTGCATGATCAGTTACAAAAACAACTTGCTTTAATGTATCCTGTTTTTGGTCCGCATCAGTTATAAATTCATTAAAATGATATGCAGCGATATAGGTAATAGTAGTCGTATGATACGCAACGGCGTATGCAGTATCATTAAATAATGCTCCATGCGGAAGCTGGAATGCCATCGATGTTGTATTACGCGTTTCTGCTATGCGTACTGCACGACCAACAGCCCTGCGATATGTTTCTATATCAATGGCACCCGTTTTACCCGGCTTGCCAAGACCTATAAAAACAAGATCTACGCTCTGAGATCCATTTTCTCCAGTGACCACACAGGTCGATAACGCTTTACCAGTAAACTTTTTTTTCATCATGAGATCTTGCAGTGCAGAAAAATATTTTTCTGCTATTGGCTGCACATCTTCGTACAAAAAATTTTCCGGTACAAAAACCACTATCGCGTCGACATTTTGTTCAACAATCGATTTGGTATTTTTTATGATAGAAATCATCTATGATCCCTTTCGTAGGTAAAATCGGTAAACATGTCATTAAGTGTAACAAAAAGGGAGTGAAACTGAATCATTAACGTAACATTATGATTTTTGCTCTTCAATGTTACGCTCGCCTAATTGCTTGAGCATCAACTTAAGCTGCAATCTACTGCGCGCAGCCTCTGCTCCGTTGGGCCCCGATTGTACTTTGTGCATATTTCTTAATTTGCCCTCGCTAACTTTGCCCGCCGCTGGGTTAAATGCGCACCAATGTTGCACTTCTGTTTGCAGAGCTTCTCGTTGCAAATTTCTGAGTACGACCTTTGTTTTTTGCGTGTTGTTTGATGCACGAGAACCTTTTGAAGATAATGCTTTTGCAAGATCAGACGCAGGATTTGCTGCAAAAATAGTTCCTGAACTACATACGATCAACAGTAAGTATTTAAATTTCATAGTATATCCTTATAAAACTATAATTTTTGCTCTTCGCCAGCGTTCTTTAGTTCATTTTGTTTATTTCGAGCTTTTAATTTAGATTGTAGCCGATCATGTGCCGCATTCATGCGAGGATTACTCTCGCCTCCTTTATCTCTAAACATTTGCTGTTTCATTGCTTGATTGCTCATGTTTTCTGGATTTACTCCAGCAAGCAATGATCGGTCTTCTCCAAAAGCCTGGTTTTGCAATCTTTTCAATGCTGCTTTTGCATTTTGCGTGTTGCTTGATGCACGAGAACCTTTTTTCGAAGATAATGCTTTTTCAAGATCAGACGCAGGATTTGCTGCAAAAATAGTGCTTGAACTACATATAATCAACAGTAAGTATTTAAATTTCATAATATATCCTTATTGCATGACAGATGATGACACATTTTAACTGCGTACAGTTTAAAGATCATATTCAAATTGTCTATCATGCGATACATTATGTACAGATATAAGATACTCTATTTTTAGAATGCATCTATCATATGAACTGAACACTAATCCCTTATAATCTCACTCTTTTTTTCTTTATACAGCTGTCCCGTCTCGGCTAGATCTAAAAAGCTTCGCACCATATCGGTATACCGTTCGGGGCTATAAAAATAGGAATCAAAATGCTTACTGCCGTTGGTAATCCATAATATTTTGTAGGGGCAAGCCAAATTCGTATAGAGCTCCATCATTGCTGGGACGGGCACTTTTTCATCATTTTTGCACAGGATAAGGAACACAGGAATGGTAATCTGCTTCACCGTCTCCATAGGAGCAAATGACGAAACGGATAATTGAATGGCACCCGAATCATAAGCCGCTGACAATTTCAGTAATTTTTGTATCAGCAGTTGTACTCGAGGCTCGAATGCATGTTTTTCCAATAAGGCCCTACCAGGCATAGCAAAGGTATGTCCAAATAATGATATATGCAGAGTACTTAATCCACGCTTTACAACGTTATCAGAGGAATCAAAGGGACAATCTAAAATCATCGCCTTAAATAAACTCGGATCTTTTGCTTGCGCTTCGATTGCAGCAACCGCTCCCATAGAAACACCATATACATACAACGGTAGATCTTTTACTGCTGCATGATGTTTAATAAATTGCGCTGCTGCAACAACATCATACGCCTCATCTTTACCCAAGGTACACACTTGCCCTTCTCTTTTCTCTCCATGCGCACGGAAATCAAAGGTCATAATATTATACTTCCCGCGAGGAAATATCATGCGCAAGTAAGGCCTCTCTTGCTTATCACTTTTAAAGCCATGACACATTACTATTGTTCCCACAGCATTGGGATATCGAATAAAAAGCCCATTACGCTCAATGGTGAGATGAGAATCTTCCCGTTCTTGTGCATATAAAATTACTTGTTCCGCAACAGCGTTTTGAATAAAATCGGTTGCGGTTGAAACGGTAATTCCATACTGATGCAAGGGTATCTCGCTGTACCCTCCTTGTACAAAAAATACATACAAACTGCAATACAGAAAAAACCGAAGGCGTATCATCATACTTTTCCATGCGATATAAAGATTACTAACTGCTTACAACAATTCATAAATACTATCAAAAAAGCATAATAAGTTCTAAATAGAGAATCCAAAGCCAAAATATCCTCCCGGACGATAACAACAATCACCATAATAACCCCCATAATAATAAGGGGCCACAGACCAATAATATGCTTGTTCGGCTCGTCTTTGTTCTCGCACTTCTCGTTTATATTCTCTGCGATCAGATAGTTGATCACCTATTGTAGTATCAATAAATGTGCGGAGTTCATTCTGTGAAACAAATCCATCTATTTTCCCTACTGTATTATCTTTTTTATGTTTGAATGGCCGACCATCTTCAAAAATCAAAAATGCTGGAAATTGATCGACTCCAAATTGCTGTGCAGTCATAGTTAAATCCAATTTGCTCACATTCGCTCGTATAAAATACAGATCACCTTCTGTATATTCCCATTGACTACTTAATCTATGAAACATATTGCGAGCTGCTTTTAAATCCCGTCTATAATCACCGTCACAACGCAACTCTTTGTTTTCTTCGTAGAAAAAAACAATAGCAAATCGCTGACGCCGCAATTTGCTATATAATTTATTTTCAGAAGATACTTCATGCACACGTGCATCGACACACAATGCAAATAATCCTACTATCGCTACCATTACTGTATATATGTAACCCTTCATCTGTAACCTCCTATTCCCCTATTTACACTTTTCTATGCTCTTCCTGATCTTCTATAATTTCACTCTTTTTTGTTATGTATAAATCACCTGCAACAGCTAAATCTAAAAACCCTCGTACGGTATCCGTATACCGTTCTGGATTATGAAAATATGAACCGAAATGTTTGGTACCATTGGTAAGCCATAGCACTTTATATTCAGAAGCAACGCTCGAATACACTTTAGTAACCGCTTCTATTGGCACTTTTTCATCTTTTTTACAATGAATAAACAATATCGGAATTTTAATTTTTTCAGCACTAATCGCAGGACTAAATGGTGGAACACGCAATGGAATATCACGTGCATCAAGATTCGCTATCGTTTTAAGCAACGCCCGTACAAATGATTGTACATAGGGATGAAATGAATATTTTTCAAGCAACTGTTTACCGGGTACATCAAACTTATATCCGAATAAAGACACTTTTAAATTTTCAAGTCCACGCTTTAAAACATTCATTGATGAATCAAACGGACAATCTAATATCATTGCATGAAACAGTTCTGGTTCTTTTGACTGCGCTTCTATTGCCGCAACAGCTCCCATAGAAAATCCATAGACATAGAGTGGCAAATCTTTTACTGCTGTATGCTGCTTGATAAATTTACCAGCCGCTATCACGTCATACGATTCATCTTTACCAAGCGTACAAAACTGTCCCTTCCGATTCTCACCATGGGCACGAAAATCAAAGCTCATAATGTTATACGCGCCACGAGGAAACAAATTTCTTAAAAATGCTTCATCTTGCTTATCGCACATCAATCCATGGCATAATAAGACGGTAGCCACTGCATCGGGATATCGAACAAAGACACCATTTCGTTGAATTTTATTATGAGAACCATCTTGCTCTTGAGAATACAACACAACATGCTCTACAATTGCATTTTGAATCTGATCGCTTGAGCTAGAAACAATAATACCATGTCCCTCCAATTGCTCCTTTACCACCATCATATCATGATCTTTATGCAAAAAACCTGTTTGAACCGTTACATAGGTCACCACACAAATCGTTAATGCAATAACGACCAGCGCAATCTGCAATTTTTTTTGCTGCTCGGTCAAAAAACGCTGTATATAGTTCATCGCTTCATCTCCCTAAGACTCTCTTTTTATACCTTCTTTACCATACCTCTTATTCTTATAGTATATAAAATATCAGACAATTGTTTCAGATAGCAATACTATTGTTAAAAAATGAAATGAATCAACACAATACAAAGAATCTTGACCAAGCAACTTGTATTATTTTTTGATATTTTTCTGGGCTAATTCTTGTTGCGCAAGTCGTTGGGCGATCGCAGGAGAAAAACCGATATCTTGTAAGAAACTACGAACATCTAACCCTGCTTTAATGCCATCACCATATGAAGTACCCGCCTGACGATATCTATGATCCTCTACCTCTCCTGCGGCAAATATACCTGGCACTGACGTTTGCTTTGTACCACCCTGCGTCAGAATATACCCACTGGTATCTCTGGAAACTATTGATGCAACGAAATCTGAATTAGGGATATGTCCAATAGCAAGGAACATAATGTGCGCTGGTAGATAGGATTCTTCACCTGTTTGGCTATTAACAATCGTCACCCCAGTCATGCGCCCTTTTTCACCAAGCACCTCTTTTACTTGCGATGTATAGATAATTGAAATCTTTGGGTAATCCTTTAACCGACCCTGCATATGCGCTGAAGCCCGCATATGATCTTTGCGAACTATGATAGTCACCTTTTTTTGATGTGCTGAGGATTGTATTGCTTCTTCTATGGCAGAATCTCCTCCGCCTACAACAATCGCTTCTTTATCTTTATTCCCTGGAAGTGGTGCATCACATATTGCACAGGTAGTCACCCCTGATAGCTGCTCTCCAGGAATACCCAGCTTTAGAGGACGTGCGCCAGTTGCAATAACGACTGCCATAGCATGTATCGTAGTCCCACCTTGGGTACGTAATGCATAGGGCCAATCAGAAATATCAATCGATTCTATTGAATCATACTCAAAGACCCCACCTGCAACTTCAACCTGTTTATTAAGTTTTTCTATAATTTCCATGCCTTTAACAGAAAGATCTCCTGGCCAATTGATAACCTCATCAGTGGTCATCAATAAGCCTCCTGGTGTACTTCCAGCAAAAATGATTGTTGGCACATTATCAAGTAATGCGTAATGTGCGGCCGCAAGACCCGCTGGCCCTGAACCGATCACAACGAGGGGCTTAACATTATCTTTTGTAAATATTGCGTTAATATCGAACTCTTTTTTCGATGCACTTACCCGCTGAATGACAACTGCCAAACCCAAAAAGAGCATCAATGCTGGCAATGCAAGTGCTTTATACCAATTTTTTTGTTTAAACATCATACCAATCTCCTCATAATTCAAATTGAGCATTAAATGGTTTTTTTAAAAAATAAATTGAAGAAACCCGAATAATACCGTAAAATAAGCATGTTTATATTTTCCATTATACAAACTTCTATACCAAGGGCAACCTGCACATGAAGATACCTCACTCCTTAAAAATCATTGTTTTTTCCCTTTCTTTTATAATGTTAACAATTCCCACTCATATGCTAGCAAATGTTTCTACCGATGAGCCACAATTAACACAACAAGAGATTGACGCCTATAAAGCATCCCTTGATATGCTGTTTAAACACGAAATCGATATATTAACCGATACACTCAATGTTATTCAGGAGCTACTGCTTGGCCTGAAAAGCAGTATCATACCAAGCGAAAACCAACGAGCGGCACAAGAAAACACCCTCGATCTACAAATGTTTTTAGCCACACTAAAAACCAATCTACCTATCTATGCAGATCCAAACACCCTCGATCAGCTACAGTTTTTCAATCAATCTGCAATAGAACACTTGCTCAAAGCCCTTGCAAACAATAAAGAATTCTCAATCGATATTTTTGACCCAATGACCGTTTGCAAGCGATACACCCCTATCGACTTGTCGCTTGAAGAGCTATTTGAAAAATTTGCTACCACGGTAGAAAATAACAGTAAAAACCTCGCGCGCCTTAAAAAACGATCGAGCGTTGCCGGCCTTACTGACTGGAATAAAAAATATCGTCGCTTTAATGATAAATACATTCAGCCAACGCTTAAATACAACTTACATGGCCTATCGGCATTAACACTGGTAACTGCATTCGCTGCATTATGCGCACGCCTAGAAGTGACATGGGGAGCTGATCAAATAGTTGAAGATCATGAACCGAAAAACATATTGGACTCGAGCCTAGACGCCAATTTCGTCAGAAGATGGTTTGGATATATGCCAAGATATAATACCGCAGGGAACTCTCCTATCAACTCAAAACAACTATTTATGCTTGGCCATATCAGCGATCACATCCGTAACTTTCGATCAGGTTATATGCCCCTTCTTGCAACCTGCATTCCTATTTTAATCGGTTGGAACAAAACACTCGTAAAGCCGGTTACAAAATGGGCAACAAAAGTGATCACCCACTGGCATAACAAATCAATGGGCGGATTCTATGCCCTTAAACAAGATCAAAAAGATGGCTGGATGGTAAACCCACGCGTAGATTTCAGCGGCGTTATCGGAAACTCTGAAGGGGTAATGGAATTCCAAAGCATCGTAAGCTATTTAGAAAACCCTGAACGTTTTGATGGCAGCAGCAACGCGCCGGAAAAAGGTTGGCTCCTTACTGGACCTACACGAACTGGTAAATCATTCTTGGTAGAAGCACTTGCTGGTGAAATTAAGAAAATGTATGAGCGTACGGGTAAAAATCCTGAAAACTTTAAATTTTTCAAGGTACAACCAGAATGGCTTAATTCTGAAGGTAGCTTGAAAGCGCTGATGGTTGAAGCCCGATCATTAGCTCCTTGTATTCTCTTTTTCGATGAAATCGACCTTCTTAATTTACAAAGAACCGGTAACACCGTATTGCTCCACGCATTCCTTGATGCTATGAGCGGTGCATTAGAAGCCGATCCAGACAAAGTGGTTATTATGATCGCTGCAACCAACAGTCCTGAAACTATGGAAAAAGCGCTTAAACAACCAGGTCGACTTGGCAAACGTATTGAATTTGTGTATCCATCATTTACCCACAGAAAACAACACCTACAACGAAAATTACAAGGTATTGCAAATCTCGGTCTGTTTAATATTGAAAAGCTGGCCTATGAAACCGAAGGGCATTCATACGAGTCGCTCAACACTATTATAAAACGGGCATCGTTTACCGCCTTGGTACGCAATGAACCGCTGAGTCAATATCATCTAGAGCAAAGCTTTGATAAAGATGTACGCAACATCATCCCTGTTGATGATTTAGAACTACCCGATGACGAACGACACATCATTGGCTTGCGTCAAGCTGGTCACGCGCTATCTATGATCCTGCTTGCATCAAAGAACATTCTCAGCAAGGTGATCACCAAACCATATCTTGCAGAGCTTAAAGAGGTGCTTGTATGGGATCAATATAAAAAGAATATTGCCCCAACTCAGAAAAGAAAATATGGAAAAGTGTTTAGCTATCACACAAAAGATACGCGTAACATAAATAGTTATGAAGAACGTATCAAAGAGTGCAAAATAGCACTTGGTGGACGTGCCGCTGAAAAGCTGTTACTCGGAAACGCTGGCAACTCATATGATAACGAACAAGAAATATATGCCTACGAAATCGCTCTCGCTTTAGTATCTGACGGGCTTAACATTATGCAATTTTCTGACAAAACAAAACGGGAATATGAACAAAAAGCTCTCGCATTATACAGACAATGTGAGCAAGAAGTGTATGAGCTTTTAGCGCAAAACAAAGACACTTTAGCCATGATTGTAGATAAATTGGTTGAAAGCCAAGAATTAACCCACGAACAACTGACTGAAATAATGGGTATTGCGAAAGAACTTCCCTTGGCACAGGCACAACAGGAAGATAAAGAGCTTCCTATAGCTCAACAGGAAAGCATGGAATCAGTAGCAATAGCGGCTTAATTGACGCACATTTACGAAGAATTTTTACCTTAAAGGGGGCTACTTGCCCCCTTTTTCTATTCTAAGCCCTGCCTAATAATTGCCACTAAATCTTCCTACCCTCTTTATAAACCCTACCACCAGGCACAATTACTACAAATAGAAACAATAGCGTTTGACAGTCTGAATATATAGCTTAAACTGTACTTATGGGTAAGTAATAATAAAAAGACAATCATTAGGGGGACGATATGAAAAATATAACTATAAAAGCTCTTACCGGGCTCTTATTTTTAAATATCTCAGGAACAAGCTTATTCGCCGCGCAAGATGCACCAAGAACAAGCTGGGCTACACGCTTATGCGGATATTTTTCAAGCAAACCAAAACCAGTAATTCCTGTCGACTTTGATCTTTCATTATCTAAAACAGAAATCGTACGCGGTTTAGGGGCAAGCGCAGCCCAATCAGGCTACGATGGATTGGCATTTTTAGGTCGCAACTTCATTAAGAAACCTGTTACAGCCGCTGCAGACGTTGTGGCATATCCTTTCGGTCGATGCATAAGAAAAACATTCGAACCGTCGATAGAACTTTTTGAAGAAAAAATAAAAAAAGCTACTGAAGGCGCTAAAACAGAATTAAAAAAAGCAACAGAAGAAGCTACAACAAAATTAAAAGATACTGCCGCAGACATTACTAAAAAAACGATAGCTCAAGTAGAAGAAAAAGTATTAGGCAAAGAAGATCCAAGACAAGTTCTAGAACAAAAACAACAAGAAGAAGATCAAAAAGATCAATCTGATAATCAACAAGAAAATGCTCCCGCAGCAAACAATCAACAAAAGCCAACAGCATTGCTTCCTCGTGCATTAGCATACTTACATACTGGGGTAAACTTCACTAAATATAAAACCGAAGAAATGTCAAGAAAACTCCGCAGTGGCGCAACAAGATTTGCCATCTGGACAGCCGCTGGTATCACTATCAGCGCAGTAATTGTCATAGGGGCTCGCCATGCAATCAAATCAGGACACTTAACACGACTCATGAAATCGCAAGTGAAAGCATAAACATTTACCAAGTTCAGCAATTAAAAAAGCGGAGAGTTACTCCGCTTTTTTAATATTCATTTTACAACTTATCACACACTACTCGCACTTCATGGCATCAATCATATCAATTCTTTCTTGATACCGACCGCCCAAAAATTGTGTGGCCAGCCATGTTTCAACAATCGATATCAATTGATCTTGCGACACAAACGATGCGGGAATAACCAGCACATTTGCATTGTCATGTGCAACCGCAAGTCTGGCTATTTCATTATTCCATACCAATGCTGCATAAATATGCGGATATCGATTAGCTGCTACCGCCATGCCAACGCCACTGCCACAAATTAATATGCCATGATCTATGCAATTCGTTTTCATTGTGATGCACAATTTTTGTGCAAAGCGGGGGTAATCGGTGCGCTCATCACTATCGGCACCAACATCAATCCATTCAATGTGTTGGTTGCCAATATTCGTCACCGTTTTTAAATACGTTTTATAGGCAACGCCACGATGATCTGCGCCAATAACTATCTTCAAACGCAACTCCTTGTAAGCAGATTAGTTAACGAAACCGTTCTGTTCTAAATCCACTTCCCATACAAGCTGTACCTGTTTTTCAAGCGATCTAAAATGCAAAATTAATCCATCAGTCCCTTCATTAATAATCATCGAATCATCAACTGCTTTTGCATCAAATTTAACGCGATAAGCTGTTTTAAAACGATCATACCGTTTGCCAAAAAATAGGCGATATTCCTGCTCCATATCAATCGCTTTAATTTCAACCGGCTCAAAATAATCATCCCCTACTTGTAAAAACAGCGTCCAAAGGCTGTCTATTTCACCAAGTACATCGTTATAAGAGCTGAGAACATAGAACACAATATAATGCTGGTTTTCCGCAAGCTGTCTGCGTAACACCGCCTGCTTTTTTTCTTCAGATTTGCCATGATGCACTGCATATAAATCTGCATATGCTATACGTACTGCATCAGAAAGCCATAAAACATTAAAATCTCCTTTTGTCGCAAATTGATCATAAACAATCACAGAACGAATATACTGTTCTGGTATCTCTTTATCATAAGAAAGCGTTTTACCCTGGTAAAACACCCCTTTACCCCAATCATAAATGCCACCGCCGCATCCCGGTAAAGAAAATATCATAATAAATAATGTAAGAAGTGATATAGTATGTTTCATCTATTTGCCTCGTTAACGTAAAATAAAAATCAACAGTAGTAGATTAAAAAAAAGCATTCTATTTTACAAGAACAAACTCACAACAGATATCAAGGAGCGCATTATGCATTACATTACTTTCCTGCTTGCATGGCGTTATATACGCGGAGCACAAAAGCAATCTAACATATCAATTATGATAACTATCTGCTTTATTGGGATAACCATTGGCACATTTTCACTAGCACTCATTTTATCTATCATGAACGGCTTTGAAAAAGCAACGCATGAAAAGCTACAGGGGATCAACCCTCAAATTCAGCTCCGTGCATATGGCAACGAATTAAATGTCCCTGAAATTAGCAGTATAATTGATTCTGAATTTCCTGAAGTTGATTGCTATAGCCCAACGATTATCAAACAAGCAATCCTACAAAGCACAACAAAATCTGATGATACAACTCACGTAGTCATGGTAAAAGCAATTGATCCCAAAAGAGATATCCAGACGACTACCATTGCAAGTAAAATAACCCAAAAAAATATACCTACTGACAACCTCAGCGATCTATTACAAAGCAATCAAATTATTATCGGCGAAAAACTTGCACAAGAACTTGATGTCACGCCTGGTGAAGAACTGTTTATTTTGTATGCACCAGTTGATGATTTTAGCAGCAGTAACAAAATAAAGTTTGAACAAAAAGTTGCTATGGTGAGCGGCATATATAGCACCGGCATCGAAGAAGTCGACGCAGGATTAATTATCTGCTCAATCTCTTTTGTTAATACCATCTGGCCAGACGAAGGAGTTTCACAAATAAATATTCAACTCAGAAAAGGAATAGATGAACCTGATACCGTTAATAAATTAAAAAAACGATTTAACCTTGAAGTCTACTCATGGAAAGATCTGTATCCTGCGTTAGTTTCAGCACTACAACTAGAAAAATATGCTATGTTTTTTATCCTCGCGCTCATCACACTCGTTGCAAGCATGAACATCATATCGCTACTTTTTATGCACATCACCCAGAAAAAAACTGATATCGCAATTTTAAAGTCGCTGGGAATGACCGATGGCACAATTGCACAGATATTTATGATGATCGGCTTTATAATTGCATTGCTTGGTTCTATTACCGGACTTACTCTTGCAGCAATAGCCGGTTTACTACTACAACGATATCCGTTTATCACCCTGCCTGATGTATATTATGTTTCTCATTTACCGATTGCTTTAGAAATGCATATTTTTATTCTTGTTTTTTTTATCGCCATTATTTTAAGTTGTATTGCAACATGGATCCCCGTACGCACTACTCGCACTATTGAGATAGCTACCATTTTACGCTTTGATGCATAAAAAAGGTTCTCACATGACCAAACAAATTTTACTATCAACATTACCCACATGGAATATAACAAACAAACGGGTCTTTTTGCGCGCTGATTTAAATGTCCCCTTACAGGCAGGAATCATACTTGATGATTATCGCTTACGTGCATTATTGCCTACTATTAATCTGATACAAAAAAACGGCGGGAAGATTATACTTGCGACCCATATCGGACGCCCTAAAAATCGTGAACCGAATTTATCCACACGCCATTTAATCCCTTGGTTTACCAACGAAGGATATGCAATAGACTTTGAACCAACGTTGTCTGCTGCAACTGAAAAAAGCCACATCGATCAAAACAGAATTTTATTATTGGAAAATCTTCGGTTTTTCCCCGAAGAAAAATCATCTGACCTTCATTTTGCACAACAACTTGCGACTTTAGGTGATTATTATGTTAATGATGCTTTTGCAACACTACACAGAAATGACACATCGATCACCCTTCTGCCAACATTATACCCAGACAGTCATCGCACTATCGGCCTACTTGTAGAGCATGAATTAAAAGCATTAAACACCCTTCTTTATAATCATACAAAACCATTTGTATTCATTCTTGGCGGTGGAAAAGTATCAGACAAAATACCACTCCTTCATGGAATGCTTGATGCAATAGATACCTTACTACTCTGTCCCGCAATTGTATTCAGTTTTTTAAAGGCACAAAAAAAATCTGTCGGAAACTCATTGGTTGCCGACAGCGATCTATCTGCATGCGAAGAAATCTTAACAATGGCACAAGACAAAAATATAAAGGTCTACTTTCCGCAAGATTATCAAATTGCTCAAGGTTCATTTAACGGAGCGCTATCATTTATAGATTCTGATACAATCCCCACGAACGATGTTGGAATTTCTATTGGCCCAAAAACAATTGCAACATATTCAAAAGAAATACATACCGCCGGGACTATTTTTTATAATGGATTAATGGGAAGCATGCAACGAAAAGAGACGACAACTGGATCTCAAGCAATTTTTAATGCGATGGCACAATCGAATGGATTTTCTGTAATCGGTGGCGGTGATTCAATTGCAGCTGTCTATGCAAGCAACCTACAATCATCAATAGACTTTTTATCAACAGGTGGCGGAGCAACAATCACGTATCTCGCACAGCATGATCTTCCCGGCTTGTATTGTTTTCTTAAAAAATAGGACAAAAACCCAACAAACTCAGACCGTTCACCATATGATCGTCAGCAAAAGTATCGTGCGTATTTACCTTTTCATATAAAACAAACCCGTGATTATCATGTTTCATAGTCACATTACAGAACGCATGATTATTAAAACCTAGTTCATCCGCAAGCCTTCCTGCTATTTTTTCATGATCGTGCTTTTCTGAAGATAGACTTCCCTGCATTATCTTACGAACTTTTTTATTAAATTCTGATTGCGCCATATGTTGACTAAATGCTACTGGATCTTTCCACGCCATTTGACCATTGATTGGTACATCAGATCGTGAAAATCCTGCCACACCTTTAGTGATATTAAAATCCGGATTATCTATAAAATACGCTGCTTTATTTAAATTAAAACAGTTTATATCGCATAAATCATGCAATACAAACTCAGTAACATTCTCACGACCATGGAGTGTTAATATTTTTCTAGGGAGCTGTGCAAGGTGCTTCAACAATGCATGCTCTCGCTCTAATAACTCATATTGCTTCATATCCTTCCTTTTTTTTATAATGATTTATAACACTATATAACCATATCTCTCCTATTACTTTTCTTACTGAAACTACCCCAGTTACTCAAGAACATCAACCAACAAAAAAAATCATTGCCTAGACAATTAAAATTACAGGCTTATATTATCAACAGAGTATTTAAAAAAACAATAACTGATAAAATTTATACACAGATATAGCTATATACAACAAGAACTCTTTTTAAAAACTTTATCCATGTTTTCTTGCTATATATTGCACACTCCTGTTATTGTAAGCAGAAAATAATATAAAGTCCGTAAACGTGTTTATATATTTAATAACAATTTACAGAGATAAACCAGGTGAATTATATATATAAAATAATTACAACATTCGTGCTCTTGATAGCGTCTGCTATACATAGTCGCAGCCCACAGAGACCCATTGATCCGCAGATGCCAGAATTAACCTTTAAATGGGTTGATTCTAATAAAACGCATACACTACGCAATGCGCATTTAGAAGAATATCCATGGTTTGGCACATTTGATGAAAAACAATTTAGAGGGTTCCTATTACCAGAAAATCATCCCCTTACATTCCGATATAACCCAACGCAATCTATTAACAGCACTGTATTAAGCGCACAGATTGAGCAACTTCTCCAAGAAATAAAATTAATGAAACATAGTTATACAGATTTTACGATTATTCAAAAAAAAGATTTTAATCGCAAAAAAGCTTCTGGGCTTTTGGTAGTCAAAAACAAACATGCGCCTTTCATTGTAAAACTGTTTATTGAAACACCAGAAAGCTTTACTAACCCCTGGGAAAAAGGCTTTATTCCTATATATCTTTTTTATATGGGGGGAGGCGTCAATAGACATTTATCCGGGTTTACTCGCCTTGTTAATCACCAGTATGTACAGAACCAATTACAAACAGACCCTTATTGGGCGCAGCGCGTTGATATACCGCGCAAATGGGCATGGTTGCCTAAGGGTTGCCCTTGGGTAGATATTACCAGTAAAAACATTGGCAAAAAACCAACCTGCAATATACAAATCCCAGGGATATACGCAATTATCGCTGACGCAATAGAATCACATCCAGCGCCCGCTTATACCAGTCCACAAAAACGTAAATTTGCTATAGAGCTCTGTAATTTTTTACATTTACAAGTTGACCCACATCTTGCAAATTTCATCATCGAAAAAGATACAAACAAATTCGTTATTGTTGATACCGAACATTTTCCTACTATGGTTGGATTTAAAAAAGAAATAACCTTTAAAAACCATGTCACTTACTATAAGCACCTGTTGGGACACTGCGCAAACAACATGATATTCTGCACAAAAAGACAACTCCGCACGCAGCAATATACATCTAACGTAGAGTATCTTGCTCCATCTGCCTCAGTTGTTCGCGAAAGCCCTCCTGCTCATCAGCATAGCGCTTAATTTTATTAATCGCATGTACAACAGTAGAGTGATCTCGGCCACCTAAAAAATCACCGATTTCACGCAATGATTTATTGGCAACCGTTTTACATAAATACATAGCAACTTGTCGCGCAAATGAAAGATCCTGATTGCGCGCTTTAGAACATAACTGCGCACGATTATAGGGATAATACTTTTGCATACAGTTTACAATGGCGTCAAAATCGGTTCCTCCCATCTTAACATCTAATGGGTAGCCCAACACTTTTTTAGCAACATCTACGGTTATTCTTTCCTGGGTTAATGATGAATACGCCATGACTCGAATCAAAGCGCCTTCCAACTCACGAATGCTTGCAACTGTTGCTGCCGCAATAAAATGAGCTACATCGTCATGCAGTATCTCACCACTCAATTCTGCTTTCTTTTTTACAATCGCAATTTTAGTCTCTAGCGAAGGAAGATGGATGTCAGTAACAAGCCCCCCGCCAAATCGGGATTGCAATCGATCTGCCAACCCCTGCATACTTTGCGGAGTAACATCACTCGATAAAACAATCTGTTTACGGGATTCATACAAAAAATTAAAAATATGAAAAAATGCTTCCTGAGTCTGCTCTTTTTTAGCAATAAATTGCACATCATCCATTAATAATGCGTCTATACTTTTATATTTTGCGTGAAATTTTTGCACTTTATTAAAACGAATCGCGGTAATAAACTCATTCACAAATCGATCCGTACTTTGATAAAGGACAACTGCATTTTTATTGTTTGCCTTTAATGTGTTACCTATCGAATGCAATAAGTGTGTTTTACCAAGCCCTGCTCGTCCGTAAATAAACAACGGATTATATAAATAACCCGGCTGCTCTGTTACTGCATGCGCTGCAGCATATGCCAAAGAATTCGATGGCCCAACAACAAATGTATTAAACGTATACACGCGATCGGGATATGCTGCTTTTTTATCGAGAAGCGCAGGAGCAAATGATATATTTGCATCAGAAGTTTTTTTTATATCAGTGTCACGCGATACGATGACACCGCTCGTACTTTTTTCACTATTCTGCACAAAAACAATGGAGGGGCTTAAAACATGTAATAATCGTCCCAAATGCGTCTGAATAATCAACATATAATTATTACGCACCCAGTCGCGAACAAATAAATTAGGAACTTTGAGATATACGATTTTAGATTCGCCATCCCACCGTTCAAATGACATTGATTTAAACCATGTTTCTACAACACGGCTCCCCACGTCATTTTTTACAATTTTCAGAAAATCTTCCCAAATCACCGTCACCAACATTGTTCTCTATCATTATTTAAAAAAAGCCATCAAATAAGCAAAATATGCTCGTTTATACTCATGCGTTTTAACTGTATACCAAAGAGTACCAGTTATCAATCCTTTCGTACAATAGTAAAGCCGGTGATATCAAATCTTACTATATTGCAGAATACCATCACGTATTGCTTGAGCAATGCAACTTTGATAATCAGCATCAGCAAGCAGTTTTGCTTCTCTCTCATTAGTTAAAAAACCAATTTCTACAAGAACTGCTGGAGTATGCGTTCCTAAAAGAACCTGCGCCACGGAATGCTTCATTCGTCTATCCACAACATTTTTATATTTTTTTTTTACTGCGCCCATCACACTGCTATGAATATGTCCTGCGAGTTCCTCACTGCTACAATTACGATCACGTTGCATGCCATATATTATATTTTTATAATCTGACGACAAGACAGAACCTGCCACCTGTAACTGCTCTCTGGGCAAACAAAATGTCTCAAACCCCGATGCATGTTCATTCCCTGCCCCATTTGCATGAATAGAAACCATTAAATCCGCTTGTACACTATTAACAAATGACGTTCTGTCATCCAATGGAATCGCTACGTCTTCACTGCGTGTCAAAAAAACGTCTGTACCTGATGCATGCAAAAATTGAGCCAACGATTTACCTACTGATAGTACGACATCTTTCTCTGCAATATTATGCTTACTTACTGCGCCGCTATCTATTCCTCCATGACCACAATCAATGACAACACACAATTTTTTTTTTGCAGAAACTGTTTTTAAAAGACCATCTCGCTTTTGCCCCAATATCTGCAAATAGTGTGTATCATATAATCTAAATCCAATTCCTGCTTCATTTTTAATCGCTACAAAGTTACCCCAATCAAGCCCAACCTGTGCAGGATCAAATGATAAATGCAATTTAAATCCACTGTGCGCAAGCTCAATTGTTGCCTTATATTTTTTTGCATCTATAGCATTAAACTGCTTAATTTGTTGCTTGACTGCATCATTGACTGCAATGTTTTCTAGGGAAAATATTCTTTCATGTTTGTTTGTCGTTTGTAACTCTTTAATCACCGGAGGACGGGTGCAATAGAACACTACTTGACCCAGTTCAATCGCTGGTACATCTTGCGCAGCTCGATGATGATACACCTGCAATAATGTATTTTTTGTTTGCGCAACCACCTCTTGCGCTCCACATACTGCAATCACCATTACTGTGTATGCCATACGCTGTATAGTCATCATAATATCTCCTTATTAAATTCGCCATTACACTAATCATGTAATGACGTAATTACCCCTAAAATACCTAAACCACAGGATCTGCTACATAAACAAGACGACGGGAACGCTCCCATGCAAGTAAAAAACTTTGTATTGGATAATACTTCACCACATCTTCATCTCTCACAAATGCAGGATCATGACAAATCACCGATTGCGTACGCGCATCCCACCCAATCACCACCAATAAATGTCCACTATCGTATGATTTAGGTGCCCCATCTATCCAACCACGCACGCTTACAACAACGGGCATACCACGCCTTAACTGCTTATACATACCTTGAAACGAATGCATACGCGCTGTTGCAAACCACACTGCACCGTTACATTCCTCAAAAGCATGCGCAGTATTAAATGGCCAACTGCCATATGCATTTAAACCTTCATCAAATGCTTTTTGTGCGAAATCAACCGCATCAATCGATTCGTTCATAAAATAACCAACGACCATGCTGCATGACGTTGGCGAACATAAATGCGCTGCACGCGGATGGTCAAGACCAAGCTGCGCTTTTTTAGGCACTCCATCAAGACATAACGATGGAAAACGAATCCCTCCGTTAGGCACCACCTCTGGCTCAAATTTACTGTAATCTGATAATGAAACAGCAAATGATTTTATTGATCCTAACGATGCACCATCGTGTGCAATAATTTTTATACGAAACCCATCTGCATAACAACCACTTTGCAACTCCAACCGCACATGTTCATACCTTGTATGCGCATCTTTACTCCCTCCAAAAGATCGCTGTATCCCATTGCCCCAATCCATCATTTTATGCCAAACTCCCCATTGCTTTGTCTCCGGGTTGCGCACTTGAGACCAAAACGAAACATGCCCTTCATGATCACGCACAGCATTCCAAGAAAACATCATCTGCGAAAATGGCTGAGAATCCTCTTTTGAAAACAATAGTTCTTTCTTATAACTATTATTTTTCAATTCCTGCTGGGTAAAAATTTTACGATGCAACCAAGTCCATTCATCCCCCTGCCCGATAATCATACCGCCCCACAATGTCATTACAAAAAAACTATACTGATGAATTCTATTCACTTTCATACCGCGCTCCCCTTTAACCCCAAGCGATTCATTTCGCTAATACGATATCGCATTCTAAAATTTTTTTCAATGATTTTCAATATGTAATTTATTTGTATCGAATTAATCAAGCTCTTTCAAAACAGCACCCATAATTTGTATGATGGTCAAATAAAGAATCTGGTACCAAAATAAATAAGGATAATGCCATGCACACGCAGGTTTACAAAAATTGCTTCCGCATGCTTATTTTTTTCAACACTATTACGACCGCGCAACAAGCGATTGTAATAGTACCAGTTACCGATCTTGCTGGCAGCCCAATTGAAAAAAGCCAACTCTATACGTATGAAAATTTACCTTTGGATGCACTTGATAGACGCTGTCCAAGAATCCATCAACTATTATTTAATGAAACGGTTGAGGTTTTAGAACACAAAGATGATCAAGCTCGCATTTCCATCCCCAATCTTTATTATGAAACAGCAAACGGTACAAAAAAATATACAACATACTGGGTCCAAAAAAAACATTTACTCGATTTCGATACGTTACAAAAAAAACAATATCCGATTGATACCATACCGACCCCAATAGATTTCAAAAATAAGAAACACCACACCAATGAACAACAAATAGTTACCCTTCATACACCTTTTTACGACTCAAAGAACAAAATCTGTTATTCTGCAGGCACACGATTTGTCCAAGCACCGGAACAAAACAACCCAGAAAAAATATCGGTCTATATTCTTAATCCAAAAAAAGTTTCTTGCTCAATCCAAGCTATCCCCAAACATCTCTGCATTGTGGCCAATCACCTGAGCAAACAGGAAAAAATCGATATGTTTATAACTATTTTAAGATCATGGTGTTGTAACTCTAACACTTTTATTCCCTATGTTTGGGGTGGGTGCAGCTTTACTCAAAGATATCCGAATGAATCATTTGTCACCGAAAAAATTGCAACAAATACGAGCTATTACTATCCACAGATAGATAAAAAATCGATAAAAATGGGAATGGATTGTTCAAACATGATTGCTCAATCCGCACAAATTGTTGGCATGCCATTTTATTTTAAAAACAGCTTTACCATCCTAAAAGCATTAACCCCCATCAGCCAAGAAGATGATCTAGAACCCGGTGATATCATTTGGATTCCGGGGCATTTACTCGTTGTTGCAGATATTGCTAATAACACTCTTATCGAAGCAAGCTCATATCTACATGGTGATGGTCGGATTCAAGAAATACCTATCTCCAGAGTGTTTCATAGTATCAATACCTATCAACAACTCAAACAAGCACATCTTTTAAAGAAAAAACTACAGAGAATAAATACATTAACACATGTAGTAGAAACACCACAACTTTCGGTAGTATTACTCAAAATGAGCAGTATTTGGGATAATGAAAATCCGAGCACCTAAAAAGATGCTCGGATTTTGTATATTTCGCATAACTACTCAATAGCCGCCCTCTCTTGCAAATAATGCTACCCGGCAGGCCAAACTCCTGTCACACTCAGACTGAATAAAAAAGAAGCGCGATTTATTTATATTGTTGACTATTTGGAACTTGGTTTGTTATGGTGAGCTTAACAGGCACGAATTCCGTGCCCTAATTTCGTTATCAATAAAAGGAGTTTATATGAAAAAAATAATTTTAATGGCCCTTGTGTTATCTGCTTGCGCTACTCAGGCTAAAAAAAGTGAAAAAACTAAGGATTTTTATAACCCAAAAACAGGGATATATGCCGCTAAACCAGGTGCCTCTGTAAAAAACATCTCCCAACAACCAACTGGAGAATTAAAGGCTAGCATGGGTAAATCTGCTGTAAAAGGCCAAGAAGCAACAGAAAACAGTAAACCATTCAGCAGAGTGTCTGACTTTAGCAATCCATCAAGATATATGGAAATCAAAGCGCCTGTAGCAGTTGCTTCGGATGAGATTGATTTCTGGGTAAGACAAATGTCTGAGCATGCCCTCTTCCTTCACTTAGGTTTTGAAGATGCTCAATTTAAAGCAGAAGCTTTAGAAATTCACCAACTCTTTGAAGATTTTAGAACAACTTTTAATGCAAACCCAAACAGTATGGAACACATGAACACTGTGTTACCTTTACTAAAAAGAGAACGTGAGTTTCAAATAAAAGCCCTTACTGCCTTAGAAGAAGGTAAATGGATTGGATGGATCTTCCCATTATTTATTAACCACACCACGTTAGAGCTTGATTATCTTACCGATAAACTAAACGCAATAAAATACTCTCCTCAAGATGAATTAGTTTTCTGGAATCGAATAAATAGTGAGCATGCTGCTTTTGCCGCTCATTTACTCGATCCAGCTGAAAGAGAACTATTTCTAAAAGCAGACAAATTATCCATGAAATTTAATAATATTCCAAAAAGCGAAAAAGAAATGATGGTCAAATTATCTCTTAAAGCTAGTAAAGAGTTGGATGAATTTAACAAAACTGCAAGAACTGCTGGTAAAGCCGTGAAATCTATCATACACCCTGTGCTATTAGATCATGTGATCAGAGAAGGTGAAAGATCAATAAAAACATTGCAAGAATTAAATTTACATAAAGAAGCGGGGGAATTTGCATCTCAATATCAAAGACAGGTACAACAATATAATAAATAAAAAACTGACCATTTTAAGTAAAAAAATTGATGCATTTGAGATTTCTTCAAATGCATCAATTTCATTTTTTATACAATCACTTTAAAATCTATGGCAAATCATTATCCAAGGTGATGCGTAATATGAGCATGCTGTGCTACCGGTTGTGATGAGTCGTTACTGATAACACGTTCCATCGCTTGCAATTGATATATCTTCTTCTGGATTGTCCACATTAAACAAATTTCTGATACATAATTCCACCACAACGGTACTACAATTGATGGGATTGTTTTTGTTGGAGCTAGTACATGCATATAAAATGCCCTGCTCATCGCCGCATATTCCGGACCAGTAAGGTTTTCAAACTTAAATATTGGATCATAATAATGTCCCGACACTCTTTTTGCCGCTTCCACCGCATCTTCAAATAATGATTTAGTAGAAAACAGGTTCAGCAAATCCCACTTATTACTCAACTTTTTCATCTCTTGGAACATCGCTTCAAGATCAGCAAGATCAAGGCGAATGGAAGTTCTCATGTGATCATGAAAAGAAAGCGTGCCCGATTTTGGCCCGTGTAGATGCCAGTACGCTTTTAAATCTTTCAATAAATCTCTTTCGCCAGGCATATGTCTACGATACAAAGAATGTAGATCATCTTTTTGCCATTCTAATACTGATTTATACTGCTGCGTCTGTTCATATCCGCAAACAAATACATTTGCAAGCTCATGCGCCGCAACTAACGTTCCATTTTTAATCAATCTGAGTGCCGCTAGCAACACATACCCTGATACCAGGGCTGCACTTCCAGCCACCGCACCGGTAATGATATAAGGAGCTGCAACTGTTGCTGTTCGCTTTGTCCAGATGCATCCTCTTTTAGTGGTAACACCTGCATGCTTTGCCCCAGCAACCACATCCTTTACCAATTTCCCCAACATGCTGCTCGTCTCGTTAATCACTCCTGCATGCACGACTGACGGGGTTGATAAACCTATATTCAACGATATCATTGCCAAAGAAAAAAATGCTTTATTAATCTGCATTTTAACGTTCATAAGACATCCTCACATTAAACCTCAAAATTATATACCTTCACCTCTTGCCTCACTACCGCGTAAATATCACACCTTCATGCAATATTCTATTTGTACCTCATTTGCAAAAATAATATTTACAAATACATTCTCAGATACTGTAGCAATATAAAAAAATAAAACAAACGGTCCTAAAAAAGAGGGCTCTCGCCCAATTTTTAGCCCATCAAAAGGCGTTTTTTATACTCGCGAGATATCGCATGAGACCCAATGCCGAAAAAACCTACTGGCTTATTATTTTCTAATATGATTGAATATGCGCCGCCATCCCTAGGCTCAGTAATAATTTCATGCTCGCTGTTGGCGCTATAGGGCACGCCACCCGCCTGAAATTCAATGCCAAAAAAGGATGAATCGGTGATACGGGTTGCCCCCGGATAGACCTTTGGCACTCCCGCCATTGCCTGAGCTGCAATTAATCCTTGCTGCATCGCATCTGGCCAGGTACAGCTTTGTACATATGCATTAGTAAATTTACATCGAACTTGCGCATTATCACCGCCCGCCCATATACCGGACACATTCGTCATCAGATACTCATCCGTAATAATTCCGTACTGCGAAACGGCAATTCCTGCCTGTTGGGCAAGCGCTGTATTCGGTGTAGCGCCTACGGCAACCACAACCACATCAGCAAAAATAAATGCACCACTTGCAAGCTGAACACCAGTCACAACACCATTATCGTGCACAATTTGCAGCACCATATCATTCGCATAAAATGGTATATTGCTATGCATCATCGCATCTTCTATAACATGCGATCCTTCAGGCGAAATTAATGAGGCCAGCACACGGGGCTGTTTTTCAACCACTGCAACAGAAACGTTATGCGCATGGAGCATATCTGCCACCTCAAGACCGGTAAGTCCTGCTCCAACAACCACTGCTCGTTTTACAGGTTGTTGTTTTATATAGCTGGCAATAGTTTGGCAATCAGCCATAGTATGAAAGGTAAAAACTCCTGCTGCATCAATGCCATCTATGTTCGGTTTAGTGGCAGCTGTGCCCATTCCAATAAAAAGAGTGTCGTACTGAAACGTTTGGCCATCAGAACAGGCAACTATTTTCGCGTCTTTATCTATTGCCACCACTCTTACCCCCAATAATAACGAATGATTACTACGCAGTCGATCAGAGTTAAAGATAGAAAGCTCTTGAACCGTTTTTTCACCAACGCCATAATCTGCAAGCAGGCATGTATTATAAGGCGCCTCTTTTTCCGCTGAAATACAAATGATGGTGTCATCAGGAACTAATTGAGAAAGCTTATTTAAAACCCCAATTCCTGCTGCTGAAGCACCGATAATAATATGTGTTTTATTCATGATCCTCCTACGCCAATTCAACCTTTGCTGTCGACGGCGGTTGTTGCTCCGGCGGACAACCTTCGCTTTTAAGCGATCTAGATGTAAGTCCCTTAAAAAAACTGGCCTGCCAGGCATTTCTTGCAGAAATGACTGGTGCGCCCGACAGGGCTCGAACCTGTGGCCTACAAATTAGGAATCTGTCGCTCTATCCACCTGAGCTACGGGCGCTTATACTTAATTATTTCAAATCTGTATTCTATCCACCTGCATGTCCTACGTAGCCTTGGCGTAGTAGGAAGCTACGGGCGCTTATACATAAAATCCATAGATATCTATGGCATTATATCACGAATGCTTATTATTCCAAAAATTGTCTTTACTGAGTTCAATGCGCTATTAATATTTATTTATTTGATAAAACTGGCATGCCAGCCGTAAGCTCGTCAGAACGTAGTATGGTGCGCCTGGCAGGAGTCGAACCTGCAACCAACGGATTCGAAGTCCGGTACTCTATCCAATTGAGCTACAGGCGCATATCTGAATTGAAAAAACAGTGTAACAAAGTTATTATAAATAGCTAGCATGAGTAACAATTTTTCAAGGAACAATTATGACTAAAAAAAACTATAACCCGCTGCTCAATCTTGCGTGCATCATACTGCTACTTGGATCAACGCATAACAACTGCGAGACATCTATCGACCTGCAAGAAAAGGAATGTACCGCAATAGAACATGGCCCACAATTATCTAACAATGAAATCTCACAATTACTTGCAGCATTAAAACAGGAACTCGCTGATCTATACCCTCTCATAAAAAATTCGCCTGAAGCGTTTACCGAATTTAAACGATTAACTGCAAAAATTATTGTTCTTGCAAAATACCTTGAAGCAGAGACAGAAGAAGAGCATGCTTAATATACTATGACTATTTTAAGGGGACATTTTATGTCAAACTATATCATTTTCGTGACGATGATATTCGTCACATCAGTTACGCCCGCTCATGCGATGATGACATTTGGAGTAAGGATATCAAAACAACCGACCCCTAGACTGGTTGCTCCACCCGAACCACAAAAACAATTGCCGCTCACCTGTGAAAAATTAATAGAATTACGAAGACAAATGGGGAAACAGGCTATGGCGTTCTGGGAAAAAGACCTGATAGCTGGGCAGAATTTCAGATGATTATACGCTAAAAACGATAACATTTGGATAATACCACCTTTACACAGGAACTTCTCATGAATATATCACAATCTATTAAACTCGCCGCAATAGCGCTTATGATCTCAACTTCGTCAAATCATGGAATGTACCAATTCGCCAAAAGAATGTCTGCTGCCGAACGACAACAAGCCCAAGAACTACGACTAAAACGAGAAGCCATCGAAGGAATGCCTGTCGAATCTTTGCTTAAAGTGAGAGAACTACATGCGCTCAGGCGCCTATTGCAAACACCGTCGCCCCTCACGCCCGCACAAAAAATTTCTACCTTTCAACAACTGCGGGTACTAGAGCGCGAAGTAGAACAAGATTATCAAGCTGCACGTGCCCGACTCCGCCCTGCGCAGGGTCCTGCCGCTGCTGCACGATTTTGACTGATCCAAAAATCATCAAAATCTGTAAAAATGAAAGAAGAGAAATAGCTCCTGTGCAGTTATTATTGCATAGGAGCTGTTATTTTCTTAAAACACGCCAAAAACTCTTTATTTCCCATGGTGCCTTCAATTGGCGACTCGGTTACACCAAGATATTCAAATCCATATGCAACAATGCCTTGCGTTACTCGCTCGATTACCTGCACATGTACCGCCGGATCTTTTACAATGCCGCCGCGCGAAACTTGTTCCTTGCCTGCTTCAAATTGTGGCTTAATCAAGGTAATTAAAACACCACCTTCTTTGAGCATCCCGGCAACCGCTTGCATAACTTTCAGTATTGAAATAAACGATAAATCAAGCGTCACCAAATCAACCAATTCTCCAACCGTACCAAGGTTACGTAGGTTCGTTTTTTCCATTACTATCACACGATCATCATTACGAATCTTTTCATGCACCTGACCATAGCCAACGTCAACACCAAAAACTTTTCGCGCACCATTTTGCAACAAACAATCGGTAAATCCACCCGTTGAAAGGCCGGCGTCTAGCACAACATAATCGTGCACATCTATCTTAAAATAATCTAGCGCTTTTTCTAATTTAAAACCCGCACGGCCCACGTATTTTGGCTCATCTACATCCAAGCGTATCGCTACATCATCAGCAACCATGGTTCCTGATTTGGTAACCACCATATCATCCACAAACACTTTACCTTGCATAATCCAACTTTGCACCTGGCTGCGTGAATACTGCGGCATTCGTTCGCATATTAATTGATCAAGACGTTTTTTAGCTATTGCCACCGTATATTCCCCCACACATTTTCAATTTAATTATCACATGTTAAGTATATAACCAGTTATAAAATTTCACACGTGCCATACATTATTTAACGTGAATTCGATCTAACGATTTTATATAAAAGTTAGATTTTATCGTATTAATCATTTCGTTCGTGATGACGGCAAAACAATAATCCTTTATCATAATCAGGCTTTATAGCACGCAAAGTTTCTTTACGGAAATCTAAAAAAATTATTTTATTAGATCGAATTCGCAATCATTTATCCTTCAAAAGCTCTTCCATCACAGGAGAAATCGGATAGGAAAAATCAGAAGACAAGCGCACTTCATCTTCTACTATTGCCCGTAATAAAAACACTCCCAAAATGCCATCTTCTGTTTTTATAGTTACAAACTCTTTATCCCTGTTTTGTACTATTGCATGTGATAGCTCAGAAAGCGTTGCCACTGCCATGCCATTAACCTGCGTAATAATAAACCCACTCGTAAAACAACGCCCCTGTTGTATAACCGATCCAGGGAAAATATGAGTAATGACAAGCCGTGGCCCTACTTTATGTTCCATTTTACTGTAATCAATCAAAGATGGTGCATTTTCGGCTAGTAGTGGAATATGATTATCAACAAGCTGCATAACCACCATCCCTCCAAAAATCTCATAATCAACCGGTTCATACAACGGATACATCATTCGAATCGCATAAGAAGGAACAAGATCAAAAGTGAACGACAACTCAATACGCTTTCCTGCTCGATACAAAATAATCCCTATCTGATCACCAATTTTGACACGCGCTACTAAATCATGAATCGTTAATTTATCACTGCACCACGGCACTATTACTTCACCAAAAGAATCTAAAGCATACGCATTAAACTCGTATAACATATCTCCCGCTAAAACACCTGCTTTTTCCAATAACGTACCCGGAAATACCGTGTTAATATAAAAGCCAGAAGGCACAGGATTACCAAAATATCGCGCACATTCATCAGTTGCATAATTAAATCGAACTCCTAATGTCGGACGACGCACAAATTTATTCTTATACAAATCTTCAAGAACAGCCTTTAATTCATTAACTGGAATTGCATATCCAATGTTTTGCGCGAGAAACACCATCGCAATAGCAATACCGACAACTTCTCCATATTCATTAATCAGCGGCCCCCCAGAATTACCTAAATTAACCGGTGCAGTAATTTGCAGTAGCGTTCTGCCATCACCCGATTCGCGACCACTGATAATACCGGTGACCGTTTTGACTCCATACTGCCCCAACGGATACCCCACCAGTAAAACATTATCCGTACGCTGCACAGAATCAGAATCGCCCAATGTTAGCGGTATAATTGATCCAAGCTGCTTTTTAAAAAATTCTCTGCCTTCAGGCTTTATACGCAATAACGCCAAATCACGATCCGGACAAAAACTGACTACATCGACTGCTATAACTTTTTTTCCAAATGCTGGTACATGTATCCAAACTGTTTTTGCTTGATCTACCACGTGTGCATTGGTAATCACATGCCCCTCAACATCAATAATAAAACCTGTACCTCTCGCCTCTTGCTGCTCATCAACCCGGTATGGCTCAATCCAATCAAAGGTTGCCACTTGTGCTACCACCTGTACAACAGAATGTTGCACCGCTTCTTGCACTCCTAGCCATGTACGTTGACCTTCGAATAATAACTGCACTTGCTTCATAAAACCTCCCTATGGCGTCTCATTTTTTTGCTCAATAATAAACTGGTTATTTTCATGTTTGATGACCACTTCTTCCGGCCGTGAATTATGCATAACTACCTCTTTTTAACATCAGTACCGTTACTTAATCATTACAAAAAAATAACAGGCTAAAGAAAGATAATGGTAGAAAAATAACGCATAATCCATTTACAAGAAGAAGTTATACGAAAATCACACAACCGCAGCATCATGGATACTCAAGTACATAACAACAAACGCGCCTGTAATATATACACATTACAAGCGCGTTATTCTTTATTCAAATGATATAGTCAGATTATTCAATATCCGGCGTAAACTAAGTTATTCATCAAAATACACCCCCATGCCGGCCGCATCTGCTGCTGATCCCACGAGACTTTGTCTCATATGCTCTGCTTTTCCTTTTTCAAATTCTTGTTCAATTGCCTGGCTAATGCCATCAACAAATGCCGCAAGACCTTGCCCAGCTGGATCAGCCCCCTTAAGCATCTCAATATAATTTTGTATTGCATTCAATCGATATTGGGGAAAATACGCCATCTGGTTTACTCGTTCAAGCAGCACTCCTACTCGATCAATAACAGGCTTAATCGTCGGTTGAATATCAACGAATTTACGAGCATGTGACGCAATGGGCAATGATGGCTTTGCTCTCCATATACGTATGGAATCATCTGATGCAGTTACAATGAATTGACCGTCTGGGCTAAAAACAGCAAAACGTATTGCGGTTGTATGACCTGTAAGTGTGTATACTAACTCCCCTGTATTCACATTCCATACACATGCTTTATTAAATCTTGTTTCGATTGGATCTGAAGGATTATACAATCCTGTTACAACAAGCTGACTATCTGGGCTAATCGCTACGGCACTGCTTATTATCCAATTTCTCTCATAAAAATTATTTATCAATGTTCCATGAGAAAGATTCCATCCCTTAAAAAGATTCCACCTCATTCCATTACCGGTAAAACCGGCTACAAAAAACTGATTATTAGGACTAATGACCGCAGGACCCCCTAGACTGCCTGCGATCAGCATTCTCCACACATATCCTTGCCCAGCCTCCACGGAAGTAGATGAAAGCGTTCTATCTATGACGGATGGACTCACGCGATATAATAACGATCCTGTATCAGCATTCCATACATGTGTAGTGTTATTGCTAATTCCATGTGTTACAATGAATTGACCATTCGGGCTAATCGCAATGGAATATATTTCACGTTGAGCATCATCCATTAACGTATGAAGTATTACTCCGGCAAAACTCCATACACGTGCAGTATTATCTTCAGACCCTGTTACAATAAACTGACTATTTGAACTGATGGCAACAGATGTTATTCGATTCGTATGACCGGCTAGAGTATGTAATAATTCTCCTGAATGAGCATCCCATACGCGTGCAGTAGTATCTGCAGATCCTGTTACAATAAACTGACTGTTAGGATCGATGGCAATAGAAGTTATAACACTCATATGACGTCTAAGGGTGTATAATAATTCTAATGTATTGGCATCCCATATATGTGCATGATTGCCGGATGCTGTTACAACTATTTGGCGATTCTCGCTCAATATTATTTTATGTATTGGACCTGTACGATCAACCTCTTTAGATCTACGCACTATCCCGCCGGTGCGCGCATCTCGTATATATACATAGCCATACATAGATCCTGTAGCAATAAATGTACTGTCTGAACTAATAGCCATTACCCGTTCATTCAATCCAGAAATTATTATAGAATTCAATTTTTTTTGTGCGCTTTTTTCAAAAAGTTTCGGCTGCGCAAACTTTTCTATTGATTCGCCTAATTCTTTAGGAATACCATGCCCCCCAACTAATCTTCTCATCCCTTCATCGGTATAGTCTCTTGGCTTTCGTTCTTCTCGCACCTTTTCATCTTCTTCTTTTCTTTCTTCTTGACCAGCTCGCGCTGCGACTTGTGTTGGAGCTACTCGCCTCGCTACACGCCCTTCCTGTTGCGCCGCCGATACACCTTTTTTTGTTTTAGGCTTTGCTTGGTGCTCCGCTTGCCGACGTCGCTCGACCTCTTGCTGTCGATTAAACTTCTCAATAACCTCCGCACGTCTACGCTGCGCCCTTACCTTTTCTTGATCTGGCAATGATGCTTGCATTGCACCCCAAGTATCTTTTTGTTCTTGTTCATCTCCGCCTGGAGCTGCTGCAGATTGTACCATGCATGGTGCCAGCATAAGGCTTAGTAATAGCTGTTTCATTACACGATTCATAATTTTTATCCCCGTATTGATACCTCCACAATGATTCCCTATCTGAAATCAAACTACCATTATAAGGAATAAAAAAACAAGACTGTTGCGACTAAAAGAAATAAAACTGATTGAAACAAACACCCCTCAATACTGCTATATGCAAATATTGAGGGGTATAATTTATTAACAATTTAAAATAATTACGTAGTAACCGTATTAAATGCTTGGCCCACCGTCGGATTTTTTAACGCGAACAACTCTTTAACCGTGTCGGTGACTGCATAATGATAATCATGCGCCAATATCGCTTCGTCTTTTAATACCGTTGCATACGGCAATGCAACAAACACGTTTTCTGACGCGCGAGATACGTTATCAGCAGCTTTAACCGTCATAAATTTATTGTTTATGCCTTCTTTAAGTGCTCCACGCAATTCTGGTAAGGTATGCACCTCTATTCCATTGATTTCTCTAATCGTTGAACCAACGGTTAACGTACGTGTACGATACAATTGAGAACTCGGGAAAATATGAGTAATAATAAGCACCGGATCACTCTGGTTTTTCATTTCAGCATATTGCTGTAATCCAGAAATACTGCCACCCATAATTTGAATATGATTTAAGGTAAGTTCCATAACCACCATGCCACCAACAACCTCATAATCTATCTTTTCATATCCAGGATATACTTTTCTAATAGGTGGTAATTCCGCTTGGCTAAATTTAGCTGCAACTTTTTTACGTACCCCTTTTCGATACACAACCAAATCAACATTCTCTCCAACAGAAAGCCGTGATACATAATCAACGATAGAGAGCTTATCTTCACTCCATGGCACAGTCATCTCGCCATACACATCGAGTTGATGTCCATTAAGTTCGTAAATCATATCCCCTGGTTTTACTCCTGCTTTATACAATGTAGAATTTTTAATCACTTCAACCACATAACAACCACCCGGCTGAGGGTTACCTAAAAATTCTGTTAACCATTCTGTTGCGTTATTAAACAAGACTCCCAAGAATGGCTTGCGTAACAATGGCACATGGTATAAATCGGTCAAAACATTTTTTAAATCATTAATCGGAATAATGTATCCAACATTTTGCGCTTCAACCACACCTGCGCTATTAATACCCACAACCTCACCTTTATTATTTAAAAGTGGTCCACCAGAATTACCCGGATTAATTGCAGCACTCATCTGAATAAACATACCTTCTCGACCACTAATAACGCCTGTGGTACTTTTAAGAGACTGTTGGCCCAGTGGATACCCAAGCGCTAAAACTTCATCAGAACGAACTACTGTATCAGAATCTCCGAGCTTTAAATACGGAACTTCTCCCAATATACTTTTTACTGTTTCGAGTGATTCTGGTGTTAAACGCAACAACGCTAAATCACGGTCAGGGCTAATGCTTACCAACTCAACATCAATAATACGCTTTCCTAACGATGGAATTTGAATCCAGATTGCTCTTGCTTGGTTAACTACATGCGCATTGGTAATCAGATCACCTTTATCATTAATAAAAAATGCACTTCCTGTCATAGATCCTTGCGCTGGCGTTTTATATGGTTGCAAAAGATCCATTTTCACCACTTGAGAAAATACCTGCACAACCGTATCTTTTACTTTTTCCTGAATCGGACGCCACAGTTCGCTTTTTTCAACAATTTTTTCAATCACTACTGGCTGCGCCTGTTCTTGTGGCTCTGTCGTTTGAGATTGCACCTCTTGATTCACCCGTACCTGCTCAGCAATACTATGCAACATCCTTCGCTGCTCAATAATATGATATGCCATCACCCCAACAATAATTACGCCAACTATATAGCCATACAAACGTGATTGTTTGTCTAGTATCATATCCATACTCATTATTCCTTCTATTGTATATTCTCTCAACCATCAACAAATGCATTCTACTGCAATTCGAACGAAATACAAAATGAGCCACCACACAGAACAGACTTCTGAACAAGGAAATGAACAGTTTGAAACCAAATCAATACAATTATTGATTTGGTGTTTTATATTTGAGTACCTTTGTTGCTCTATACCAACACAATAATAAGTAGATTGTAATCAGGGGCAAGACGAATGAAATGTAATCAAATAATTATTAGATCATTAATTTTTATTATTTTGTGCAGCATGCTACCGTCCTTTGCAATGCAACCTGACCCGGGAGGAACTCAAGACATTTTTGAAGCGATTGAATTTTTATCACTCGACTCTATTAAACATTGGTTAGGTCAAGGAGTGGATCCTAACATCATTGACCCTAAATCTAAAAAGACACCACTACAGTATATGATGGAACAAGGTCAGAACTGGAGAATTATAAAATTACTTCTTGATAGAGGCGCTGCAGCTGATAGCATACTCATCAACAAAATTTTCATGCAAGCATTATCTGCACGTGATGATGAAATGATTGAAATATTACAAAAAAAGGGCTTTGCCCTTAACTTTGATCAACGTGATAATAAAGGAGAAACTCTTTTAATCACAGCCATTACCGCGGGCAACGATCAGAATGTTACATTTTTAATAGAACATGGAGCAAATCCCTATCTAGAAGACAAGCATGGGGATAACGCATTTCGATATGCAACACTTAACCCAGAGCTCATGGAAATTTTAAACAGGACAAAACATAATCCAAGAAATATTTTCCAAGCAATTATAAGCGATCGCATAGATTGGGTTACACAGTGGTTGATTAAAAATCCCGATATTAATGCTACCGATGGCCCATATGGTGATAGCCCATTAATATATGCCATTAGATACTACCAAAAGAACCTCATTCCGTTATTGCTTAGTCAGAAAAACATCGACGTGAATGTAGTGAATAATGACGATGACTGCGCCTTGTCACTTGCGCTGGTACAAAGAGATTTAGATTTAATACAATTATTAGTCAAAGCGGGTGCCAACATTGAGCAACTAGATAAAAAAGGTCGCACCGCGTTAATGCAATCGACAGTGCTCGGCGGCGATTTAAAAATAGTCACCTGGTTGCTTGATCAAAAGGCAAACATTGAAGCAACAAACAATGATGGTCAAACACCACTCATGGTAACGGGAGGAGCAACTATAACAGAGCTATTACTGAGTAGAGGCGCTAATATCAATGCAACTGATAAAAATGGGCACAGCGCGTTACAAATAGCAGCTGACAGAAATAACCTAAACAAAATAAAGGTATTGCTTGATAGAGGAGCTGCCATTGATGATGCACTCGCTCGCACTATTTTTAATCAAGCAGTACAGGCTAACAATCATACACTGTTGGCATCATTATTAGAAAGGACCATACCCACTGATTTCGATGTACCGAACGAACAAGGCGAAACTGCTTTAATAGAGAACATTATCAAAAACCGACCGAATATTGTTACCGTTCTCATGCAATATGGCGCCAATCCTTATGCAAAAAACAAATACGGATATGATGCGTTTCTTTACGCCAAGAATAATCCGAGGATGATTGCTATTTTACGCCAGCAGGAACACGAAAATCCTGAATTATTAACCACTGTAGCTTCATCAGATGTCCTGACGCCAACAGAAGCCCATTACAGGAAAAAAGAGATCGGTGATGCAATAGAATCCAAATATGGAGAAAGAAGTAAGTATGGAACACAAGGATACCCTTTATTGCAAAATCACATTGTACAGCAATGCATGGCAAACGAACGTCTTGCTTATCAGCAAAATAAATACGTTTTCTATCGATCCGAACCTGGTAAATATAGAATATATGAATTTTTTCTCGATGAATTACATACATTGATGCGGCCATTCATTAAAACAAACAAATCGTTTATTTTCGCCCGCTTTTTTAAAGATGCTGCATCAGAACAGACCATCAATGAATATATCGATACAAAACCATGGCAGGCACATAAACTAGGTGCTTCTAAAAACGTACTATTGTCCGTCAACATACCATTGTTTGGCAATGTAAATAATATCGGCAGTTGCTCATGGTACTATTTTCTTAATAATGAAGAAGCAACCGGTGGCGTTGAGCTACCTCTTCTTTTTGAACGTATTTTCGACCTCTATGATTTTAATAAAAAATATATTGATCAACTATTATCGCTGCAAACAGGGTTGTTGGAAAAAGAAGCGTCATTGCAACAAATAATTATCCCTAAAAGCATTGTCAACGACGTGGCTATGTTTGCAACTCATGGTTACTGTTTCCCCTGGCCAACAGAAGTTGATCCATCATGCTGGGATCCACAAGCAGTGAGTGCAGAGGCCGCCGGAATAGGCAAGGTTGGTAAAGAAACATTCGGTCGCCACACCTGCATAGCCTCTATTATCGATAAATATAGAAACGGTGAAATTGAAATTGACGACAATATGCAGGCGCGCATATTAATGAATGCTGTATATGGCCTCAATCCAAATAGTGGCATTGAATTTCATCTCTACACCCGTGTATCTGAAGAGGTGATCAATGATCTTAAGAAAAAGGTAAAGAAAATTGCTGATGAACTATTTGGTGAATGGCTTGCAAAGCAGATTGATACCAATGATAGATCAATGCATATGGAAAGCGAAGAATTCCATGATGCATTACGCTATTACGGCAAGGATGATCCTGAGCGACAAAAAACATTTTTTGAGGCTTTTAAAGCCGCAAAAACACGCAAAGCCCAACAAGCTGGCAAAGACATACAGGCACAGGGTGACTTAACTATACAGGAAAAAGGAGAAGCGATCGCACAGCAAGCTGCACGGGTAGCGCAAGAGCGAGCGCAATCAGGAATAAGACGCATGCCTAGTGTAGAAAAAGAAAATAAGAAACGAGCTTTAACCCGCAAAGGTGAAGAAGCCGAAACAAAAGAAGACGCATACGTTCAAGAACATCTGCCAGCATCTATTTGGCAAGCATATGCAACAGAGGGAGTTTTAGATCGCGCTACAATCGCTCCATCATTTATCAAAGATTGCGCGCGAGATGCCGTGCAAAATCAACGCATTCCTGAAAAAACTCCTGGAATTGTTCGTATTGCAATCTACAACGTTCATTTCTGGACCGATCCACTGAAACAAAAAAATTATCCGAGCATTCTGGAGACAATCAAAACTATCAATGCTGATATCCTATTATTGCAAGAAGTTAGATTATTTAATCCAGAAAAAATAGAGAACGATTTTAAAGCGTTGGGTTATACACATCAAACCTTCATGTCTATGAAACTCTGGGGAAACGATCCCTTTGGTAATATGATCGTTTCAAAACATCCATACATCGGAGAGCCCGTGAAAAAAATATATGACAGCGACAAAGAACAATCAGAAAAAAGAAATTTCATTAATCGGCTCATTCAACTTCCTCATAACAAGACCATATCACTCTATAACACCCATTTAGATGTTCGAGACGCAACTGGTTTGATGCGCACACTCGAAGCGCAAGAGCTCGTAGAAACCGCAGCACATGACATCAATCAAAACGTTTTATTGGCCGGTGATTGGAACGCAGTACGACAAAGAGATTATCAATATCATGTGTCAGGTAAACTTGTTTGGGATTTACAAACAACTAACTTTATACAATGGCAAAAAGCATCTGGCGTACAAAATATCATGCAACACATACCAACAGAGCCTCTTGATCTTATTGAAAAGCACAGGTTTAAAGATTGCTTTACACAAGCTGGGGGCACTGGCCCCTATTACACGGTCTGGACGGGAACGGTAGTAGATTTTATATTCTGCGCTCAAACATGGAATCTACCCATTGTAGGTTGCTATATTTATTATAGTGCTGCGAGTGATCATCTACCGGTGATCATGGATGTAAATATTGTAAAAGATCAAGACAAAGAATAGAAAGGCAATACCAATGAAATGTAATAAAATAATTATCACATCATTAATCATTGCCGTTTTATGCAATGCAATGCCATTATTTGCAATGCAATCCGATCAAACAAAAACAACAAAATTTTTCAAAATAATCCCCGGGGCCGGTCGGATTGATCAAGAAAATCATATCCGCTCTTGGATCAAGCAAGGAGGCGATATAAATGCCACTACAGAGTATGGCAGAAGTTTACTGTACCTAGCAAGTCAATTTAACGACCCAGATTTTGTTAACGTTTTAATCGAGCAAGGTGCTCCGATTGACGCGATAGGCGTGAAAGGCTACGCACCATTAAATATAGCCGTAAGGCACGGCAATACAAGTGTGGTAGAACTGCTGCTCAAGAACAATGCCAATATTGATGCCATCGATCAAAGCGGCAAGACACCATTAATTACAGCTTTAGATCGGATAAAGGGAGACAGCCCAGGGCAATATCAATCTATAGCGCTGCTATTGCTCAATCATGGAGCAAATATTGAAGCAAAATCTGCCGATGGCATAACACCATTACAGTGGGTAATAATCAATAAGAATGACTCAGACACACTCCATGAAGAATACAATGCACTCAATGTAGCAAAATTATTACTCAGAAGAGGGGCCAAAATAGATGCATCTACAGCTGAGATAATTTTTCGCAAGGCAATCTTCACCTTGGATGATCATTGGATCAAATTATTAAAACCAGAGATGTTGAAAAATGTCATCAATAAAACTAATAAAAGAGGCGAAACGGTTCTGATAGAAAAAATTATTGAGGGCAACGAAAGGCGAGTTGAATTTTTGTTAAAACAAGGAATCGATCCTTATATAACAGATAAAGCAGGATTTACCGCTTTTGATTATGCGCAACAACATCCAAAGATCTTTGCACTACTGGCAAAAAAGTTCCCTCAAGAAACCGCTCAGAGAAAACCTCACCTTTCTCGCCGCGCCTTCTTGTTACAAAATGCACCAATACCAACATTGATACATTATGAAAAATTTAGAAATGAAATAGAGCCTGCATATGGGACAAAACAATCACCAGTGATAGAAGATCCTGTGGTCCAAGAATGCATCAAAAAAGAGCTCTTTGCCTATCAACACGATAAATATGTTTTCTATCATGCAGAGCCAGGAAAGTATAGAATTTACCAGTTCTTTATCCAAGAACTGTACACGCTCATGCGATCTTTTGAAAAAAACAGTTATCCATTTATCTTCAACCGCTTATTCAACGATGCTTCACCGCACCAAACAATCAATGAGTATGCAGAAAAAAACTCCAGCACATCCTTCGGCAGTACAATCGAAAATGTGCTTCTTTCTGCCAACATTCCGTTATTTGGTAATGTCCGTAATGACGCAAGTTGTACATGGTATTATTTTATTAAAAATATAGGCATAGCTAAGGTCAACTTACCTGAAATGTTTGAACGTATTTTTGATATGTATGATTTTAATAAAAAACTTATCAATGACTTGCTAGAATTACAAGAAGGCAGTATGGACTCAGTCGCATCATTGCAGCAAATCATTATTCCTAAAGATATCGTTGACAGCGTAGCTATGTTGGCAGACTCTGGTGCTTGTGTTCCGTGGCCGGAAATGATTGACCCCTCATGTTGGGATGCTAGCAAAGGCAGGCATACGTGTATCGCATCAATTATAGATAAATACAGAACAGAACAAATCGATATTAACGACGCATTGCAAGCTCGCTTACTTATGAACGCTGCCTATGGCCTTAATCCAGAAAGCGGCATTGAGTTTCATCTATATACACGATTACCCGAAGAGCGAATCGCACTGTTAAAAAAACAGGTAAAAGAAATAGCAGATCAAATATTTAGTGAGTGGCTGGTAAGACAAATACAAAATCAAAATGCGCCAGCAGGTATGAAAAGCGAAGAATTACGTCATGCATTAAAAACGTTTGGTCACGGTGATAAACAAAGACAAGAAGCATTCTTTAACGCCGCCAAAGCAGCGCGCACACCAGAGCAAGAATCAAAGGCTCTAAAAGCGCACACTCCGCACGGTGAGATAAAAGAAGGACAAGAAGAATCAAAAGAAGCTGCTGATCCAACGACCAGAGAGAAAGGCCGAATAATTGCGCAGCAAGCAGGACGACTGGCACAAGAAAAAGCAAAAGAAGACATAAAGCGTTTTCCGAGCATGGAAAGAGCAGAGTTAGCAAAAAAGAAAAAAAGCAAACAAGAACAAAGGCACGCAGAGGAAGCTGCATGGCAAAAATACCAACCAGAAGAAGATCGGCAGACCACGGAACAAGAAAAGAAAGTTCAAGCAGAAGAAACCGCACAACGAGAGCCTGATGCGGCTAACCAACAAGAAAATGCTGCACGAGAAAATGCATGGGAAGAAGATTTGGCATGGAATGCTGCCTTGACCGGTTTTTAACAAAAGGAGATCTCAGTGAAGCTCAACAAAACCATTATCCAACTCGTGATAGTAACTATGCTCTGTGGGATATTACCGTGTTTTGCAATGCAACCTGATCCAATAGAGCCGCCGCGGATTACCGATGCTTTTAAACAATATCATGGCGATTTGGAAAACGATGACCTCATTCGTTCCATTACATATTGGGTCGCAAAAGGTGTTGATGTTAATTTCACTGACGCTTTTAGCCAAACCTTACTCTATTTAGCCATCCTCAGCAACAAGCCTGGATTGGTTTGGTTTTTAATTAAGCACCAAGCCGATGTTGAAATGAAAAATCAGTATGGTGCAACTCCATTAAGTCTTGCAAGTAGCAAAGGCAATATACGAATTATCAAGCTGCTCCTAGAAGATGGCAATGCCAATATCGAAAGTAAGGGCAAAGCTGGGCAAACACCGTTAATCGATGCCATTCAATCGCATCAGCTGCCGGCGGTAGAGTTGCTGTTGAATCACAATGCCAATATTGAAGCAAAAAGCCACAGTGGCCTAACGGCATTAGATTACGCAATCTACGATGATGCACTAAAGATAGCAACGCTTTTATTGCAAAAAGGAGCGAAATGCGATGATATAGCAATGAGCATTCTTTTCAATCAAGCAATGGAAAAAGGCGATCAAGCATTAATAGAAGAATTATTCAAGCGCGGCATGAGTATTGAAACTCAGAATAAAAAAGGCATAACGCCAATAATGCAAGCAATCTCGGAAAAGCATTTGGAATCAATTAGGGTATTGCTTGATCACGATGCTCGTATCGAACCGGCACAAGCAGAACTAATTTTTGATCTGGCGCTCCATAATCACCACAGTGGCCTGATCAAATCCTTACAGGCACGTGGATTTAAAACTGATTTTAATAAGTACACTCCCTATGGTGAAACACCATTAACCGACAGCATTATCAACGATGATTACGATACGATCGAGTTTTTAATACAACAAGGAGCAGACCCCAGCGTAAAAAACAAGGCTGGGTTTAATGCTTTTCATTACGCACAAAACAACAGTAAGCTCCTGCATATTTTGAATCAAAATGTGCAGGGAATAAAGGCCATAATCAATGCAGCTGCAGCTGAAATATCGCAAGAAGCATTACTCACACCAACCGAGATCCATTATCAAAAATTTCATGAGGTAGTAGACGCATACTATGATAAAAGCAAACGACATAAAGAAACAAAGCAACCCGTATTGCAAGATCCGATTGTAAAAGAATGTATTGAAAAAGAGCGTGTTGCATATCAGCAGGGAAACTACGTTTTTTATCGTGCTGAGCCCGGCAAATACAGAGTATATGAATTCTTCTTGGATGAACTGCATCAATTACTTAGACCGCTTATCAAAACAAAGAAATCATTTATTTTTACCCGTTTTTTTGAACAAGCACCTCAACAACAAACCATTAATGAGTACCTCAACACACAACCATGGAGTGTGTATAAGCCTCAGAATATTTTACTATCGGCCAACATACCATTATTTGGAAACATCAGTCACCTGTCAAGCTGTACGTGGGAGTATTTTGCAAAAAATGCTGAGGCACAAGGCGGCGCTGAACCATCCGAGCTATTTGCTCATATTTTTGATGCATACGGTTTCAATAAAAATTATATTGAGCCATTATTGCATCTGAGTAAAAGTTTAGAAGATGCCGCATCGTTACAACAAATCATTATTCCTCAGCATATTGTAGATAATGTAGTAACGCTTTCCACCTCTGGTTATTGTATTCCCTGGCAAAACATAGTAGAGGAATCCTGCTGGGATCCATCGGCAATAAGTACAACTCCTACGTTGGAACCTAAATTAGGCCGCCATACCTGCATTTCAACGATCATAGATAAGTATAGACAAGAACAAATTGACATTGATGATGCTTTGCAAGTAAGAATACTCACCAATGCCCTTTATACGCTCAATCCCGAAAGTGGTATCACATTCAATCTATATACAGACCTCTCCAAGCAAAAAATAATTGATTTAAAAAATCACGTGAAAATGATTGCTGATACCGTCTTTGGTGAATGGCTTGCTAGGCAAATAGGGAGCGATAACAAACCAATAAGTATTGACAGTGAAGAATTCCGCACACTTTTGACACACTATGGCAAAAGCGACCCCGCTCGGCAAAAATCATTCTTTGATGCCTTTAAAGCTGCAAATGCACACAAAAATCCCGCGCTCGAAGAAGAAATGCACGAAGAAACAAAAGAAGCTGCTGAGGTAAGTGTCAGAGATAGAGCGCAAGCGGTTACACAGCAAGCTGCACGCGTAGCTCACGAAGAGATAGAATCGGGAGCACGGCTCAAAAGAAAACAATTTACCAAAAAATTGCACCCGCTTGAACCAGCAACGATATGGCAAGCGTATGCTAAACTGCAGGGATTATTAAATGATGAAACTATTATAGACTCATTCATCCAAGATTGTGCACGAGATGAGGTTCACAACGCATTTATTCCTGAAAAGACTGCGGCCATTGCGCGTATTGCCACCTACAACGTCCATTTCTGGACGGATCCGTTCAAAAAAACAAACTATGAAGAAATTATTAAAACAATTAAAACCATAAACGCTGACATTCTACTCCTGCAAGAGGTTGAATTATTTGAGAACAAAAAAATTGAAGAAGAATTGAGGACAATGGGATATGTGTATCAACCGTTTATGCCCATGGATCAAATAGGAAAAAATCGTTTTGGCAATATGATCCTTTCAAAATATCCGCTTATGAGACCACCATTTCAACATATATATGAATCAAGTAAAGACAAAGAAGAAAAACGAAATTTTATTAATGTAATAATACAACTCCCCGATACCAATACTCTATCAATCTATGGCACCCACCTGAATGTGCGGGATGAAACAGGCGCAATACGCCTGCAAGAAGCAGCGGAGCTTATGGAATTTGTGAAAAAAGACACGACCAAAAACATTCTATTAGCTGGCGATTGGAATGCCGTAAGACCAAAAGATTATCAATACAAAGTTGCAGATACATCAGTATGGAAGATCCACACAACAGAATTTTTACAAAGAGCAGGAAAACAAAAAGGACTCAACAAAATACCAACCGAAGCCCTTCAGTACATTGAAAAAAATGGATTTAAAGACTGTTTTACAAAAGCTGGTATTAATGGCCCCTATTATACGGTTTGGACCGGGACAATTGTTGATTTTATATTCTGCTGCAAATCATGGAATCTTCCTATTGATGGCTGTTATATCTACTTTAGCGCTGCAAGTGATCATTTACCAGTAATTATGGATGTAAAAATTGGATAAAACACAAAGCTCATTTTCTATCCAATTACTTTATACTGCAGTTAAAAAGTCGCGTCCAGATTGGACGCATTTATTTCTGGATGGTGACGTTCGCCAAGGCTCTCTCACCATGACTGCAAGAGAACGCCAACCGTGCTAGAAATATGTATCTATACTACATTGTTTTATATTTCGAATAAGCCCCTTTCCACGAAACTATCCCATACTATTGCCCCTAACTATAAGACATAGGAGATTGCCTACTGTCATTATGAATGGAGCCATAAGCGGAATGTAATAATCCAGAATTCGTGCGTCCAACCTGGACGCGACATAATAGTGATCAAAGGCGGTTACTCGCGTTAAATAACCATGCGCCCCCCTTCAGGCATTCTCAATTATTTGATTCATAATTGATTACTCTATATTCTTATACTTCTTATACTGAGTGATGATTGTATAACATACTATAGGAAACAACTCTATGAATACCCCCACTACTTCTCCAGTTACTTTAGAAAAAATCGTCGCGCTCTGTAAGCGCCGTGGTTTTGTATATCAAGCTGCTGAAATTTACGGAGGGCTCAACGGAGTATACGATTACGGCCCTCTTGGCACACTCATGAAAGATAATATTCGTGCCGCATGGAAACAATCGCTCACACAAAGTCCACACTCTATAGTATTTCTTGATGGATCCATTTTAGGATCTCAACAGGTATGGCAAGCATCGGGGCATGTACAAAACTTTAATGACCCCATGGTTGATTGCCTTAACTGTAAAAAACGGTACCGCACTGACGATGGCAGCATCGATCTTAATAAGCCATGCCCCCATTGTGGTATCAAATCGTGGACCGAAGTTCGTCAATTTAACATGATGTTTAAAACCGATATCGGTGCCGCAGCCGCTGAAGGTTCTATTGCGTATTTACGCCCAGAAACAGCACAATCGGTATTTGTTAACTTTAAAAACGTATTTTCTTCGACTCGAGTAAAAATACCATTTGGTATTGCACAAATTGGTAAAGCATTCCGTAATGAAATTACGCCAAAGCAATTTTTGTTCCGAATGCGCGAATTTGAACAGATGGAACTTGAATGGTTCTGCAAAGGGGAAAATGCCCTTGCTGATTTTAAAATGTGGAGCCAAGAACGTCTTAATTTTTATAAAAAAATCGGAATAACACCAGAAAAGATTAGATTACGTCCTCATGCCTCAGATGAACTAGCCCATTATTCAACTCAATGCGTTGATGTAGAATATGAATTTCCTTTCGGCTGGAAAGAGTTAGAAGGCATCGCACATCGGGGTACCTTTGATCTGACGCAACATAGCACCCATTCAGGAAAAGACCTTTCCTTGTTTGATGATGAAACTAAAACATCATATACTCCGACGGTAGTTGAATGCTCTGTTGGCGTTGATCGCCTTTTCTTAACCACATTATTTGATGCTTATACAGAAGATGTAGTTGATGGAGAAACGCGGATACTGCTTAAATTATCTCCTACCATTGCACCAATAAAAGCAGCCTTTTTACCACTGGTTAAAAAACAATCCGGCCAGATGGAACGACTGTTTATCGACGTAAAAAAATCGGGCATCGCCGTACAATTTGATGAATCAGCATCGATTGGAAAACGATATCGCCGGTATGATGAAATCGGAACACCATTGTGCTTTACGTACGATTTTGAAAGCGAAGAAACACAAACAATCACGGTGCGATCTCGTGACACCACTGAGCAAAAACGGATCAGTATCGATAGCGTCCTCGATTACATTAAACGAGAACTTATTTAATACAATAACCCGCTATTCTGCTTGTATTACGTAGCTGTCTATGCACAAATCTTTACGCCTATGGTGCATTTGCATACACTACTGCAATAGAAGCAGTGTCAGATCTGCCTATCATCATGAAAACTATATATCTTGTTGCAGCATTTTTATTCAATTGTAAGGAATATAATTAATGAGTAGTAAAAAAAGAATGCATCTTTCGCCCCCCTTAATTATTTTCTTATCCGTCGTCGGAACCATTTTTATAGGCACTGCCCTCCTTGCATTGCCCTGGTCCCAGGAGCATCCCATTTCTTACATCGATCTCTTATTCACGGCAACTTCAATGACCTGTGTAACCGGACTGACCACCGTACCACTGAGCAGCTTTACTCCTTTTGGCAAGGCAATCATTCTCATACTCATTCAAATTGGTGGGCTTGGATTGGTAACATTAACTATGTCTTTGATGTCATTGTTTATGAATTTCGGCTTTGCCACTCAACTTATGGCAGGGAAAATATTTGAACTTGAATCGTGGCATAATATTAAACGATTAATTTTGTTTATTCTTGGCATCACCCTATTTTTTGAACTCATCGGCACCGGCGTTATATATTGGGTATTGTATGATCATTATCCACACTATGACGCGCTTTTTTTATCTGCGTTCCATGCAATTAGCTCGTTTTGCAATGGCGGCATCAGCCTCATTGATAAAAATCGATTACTCGATATCGCAAGTCCTATCATGATTGTAACCACGACTATCTTAATACTATCCGGTGGGCTCGGATTTATCACCTGGAAAGAAATCCTTCTGTATATTCGATCTATTCGAAGAAAAAAGAAATATCACTTTTCATTGAGCAGTAAAATTGTACTCTATGCGACAGGTCTTTTTATCGCACTATCCACCATCATAATTTTTGCCCTTGAATATTCGCATTCATTCGCGCACATGTCATTACCGCAAGCACTTCTTAATTCATTTTTTTATGCGGTATCATTCCGTGGCACTGGGTTTTTAACCGTTGACATTCATAGCTTTCACAACGCAACGCTCTTTCTTGCACTCATTACTGCATTCATCGGCTCATCTCCTGTATCAACTGGAAGTGGTATCAAACTCACCACACTTGCGATATTCTTTGCCACCATAAAATCTGCAATATCCGAACGCAATGCAGTAGAAATTAAAGAGCGATCAATTGAAAAAGATCAAGTAAATAAGGCATTTGCAATTGTATCACTGAGCCTCATTTGGATTACCCTGACTATTTTCTGCCTGCTGATCATTGAATCTCATCATAATTTCTTCCCCCTCTTTTTCGAAACAATATCGGCCTTTACCACTCTTGGGCTTTCAACCGGTATCACCGCTTCTCTCAGTACATTAGGAAAAGTAATTATCACTATCAGTATGTTAATAGGACGTATCGGATCACTCACGTTAGTCTTAGCGCTGCGATCATTTACACTCAAACGCACCCATGATGTCACCGAGTTTTCTTATCCGAAAGAACGTGTAATATTAACATAAAATGATACTAGCTATAGGAATACTATGAAATTTTGTATAATCGGACTAGGCCGTTTCGGCTACCAAGTTGCAACCGGACTTGCTGAAAATGGCATGGAAGTGCTTGCAATCGATAGCAGCGAAACTATTATCGCTTCCATCAGAGATTTGGTCACTCACGCTATTTGTATGCGCGTTATTGATGAAACATCGCTCACCAACATTGGCGTACAAGAAATGGACACCGTCGTAGTGGCAACTGGAGAGGATTTTGCACAAACCATTTTAATCACCGCGCTTCTTAAAAAGAGATTGCACATTAAACATGTAATCGCACGTGCTATTAACGACATTCATCGAGAAATTTTATATCTTACCGGTGCAGACGAAGTGGTGCTTCCTGAGCGAGAAATTGGCATCAGACTTGCGGGAACCCTAAGTCATCCATTTACCGAGCTCCTGCAACTTAATAATCGATTTTCAATAAGCCAAATAAAGGCACCCGATGCATTTGTGGGTAAAACCATACAAAAACTAGCACTGTATAAGACATATCAAGTGCATTGCATTGCGGTAAAACTAGCAGAAGAAATTGTATCGGTAAGCCCAGAATATCAAGTCCAAAAAGATGATATCTTACTGCTGTCTGGTAACAATAAAGATCTAGAAAAAATGGCACGATTATAAGCAATACATAAAAAACTGCCTTTCTTCTTTCTGCATACAAAATTCTTTTAAAGGATATCTACGACATGAAATACGCACAATTACTTCTTTTCACCATACCTGCCCTAATACTTTCTTCCCATGCATCATTGCACTCTGCTGCTGATACAGATCAAAAAGCACCATTAACAGAGGCGCGGAAATACTTAAATGTAACATTACAAGAGAACTTAAAAAAGATACGTCTGGAATCCTTCATAAGCACTCAAATAGCTTTTGCTCGAATGGCAAACCAGTCCCAAGATAGATTACGTGAAATTGGCTCCTTCTTTGAGAAAGAACACAACGAAATCACTGACTTAAAAAATCCGCGCTGGTCATGCTATAGAGAATGTCTTGCAGACCAAGTAGCGCATGCACGGGCCATCATCGATGATACAGACAGTTCAGGTCTGACAACAAGCTCTTCCGATGTAGAGGTACATAACGAAAGTGTAATCGTTGCCACAGAATGCTGGAAAAAGGTGCTCAATCAAAAAGTTCCATTTTCAAAGGTCTTATTTCCTACTGTAATACCACAAGGACCTTTACCGGTGATTATTATCAATACTATAGCTCGCCCATCATATATAAAAGGTACTGTGTATACTCATCCAGGAATCGGAGCGGCTGTATATACTCTGATGACGCTTGTAGAACGACAACGAAAAACAACCGTTGGCAGCTTTTTAAAATGGGTGTCCGCTGCGCACTGCACCGTAAGCATGCTGCATAATCTACAAGAATGCCACCGGTGGGCTAAGGTATACGAAAAGCGTCGAGCCAAATATGAGCGTTCAATGTCTCCTTTGCTGAAGCAGCTCATTAATAAAAAGTGATGCACGACAAAAAACCATCAGGAGTTTATAAAAGGGCCGCTTTGTATAAAGCGACCCTTTTTTGTTCTTTATATATAGCTTCTTCCTTTTAGTTCTACACAAATATGGTAGTCTATCTCAAACCAAAGGAGAAAACATGCCATATAGTGTTGATTTGAGAAAGCGGGTAATAGCAGCAATTAATGAAAAAATGCCTGTAGAAACTGCTGCAAAAGTATTTCAGTTATCAAGAAAGGTTATTTATAATTGGATTGATTTACAAAAAGAGACAAATAGCCTGGAGCCCAAAACGGGTTATCAAAAAGGTCATAGTCATAAAATTACAGACCTTGAAGCATTCACAAAATTTGTAAAAAATAATCAAAACTGTTCTCTTCCTAAATTTATGCTTGCATGGGAAAAGTTGACGGGTGTAAAAGTATCCCAAAGCGTTATGCAGCGCGCTCTTAAAAAGATTGGTTATACATCAAAAAAAAACGTTTAAATATGCCGAAGCAAATCAACAAAAGCGAGAATTATTCTTAGAAGAAATAAGGGATATCGATCCTGCTCTGATTGTTTATTCTGACGAAACGGGAATTGATGACAACGAAGTTCCACGTACCGGCTGGTCTCCAAAGGGAGAGCGTTGTCATGCAGTAAAAAGAGCAGAGCGTAAAACGCGATATAATATAACTGCTGCACTTAATTTGAATATCTTATTTGCACCATTTATATTTGAAGGATATTCAAATGCCTCTGTTTATGAGACTTACGTAGAGCGTATTTTAGCTCCCGCATTAAAACCTGGTATGGTCCTTATAATAGACAATGCCAGTTTTCATAAATCAAAAAAAGTTATTCAGCTTATTGAGGCTGTAAATTGCAGGGTGATCTTTTTGCCCCCATATTCACCAGACTTTAATCCAATAGAACATCATTGGCACTCTGTAAAACACGCAATCAAAACTGCTGCCGAAGTAATAAATGATTTTTATGAGGCTGCCGTTCAAACATTAGGAACAATGTGTACGATTTAATGGTTTAAGCTATATCAATTTTAAATCGATTCAATACGAATAACTGTTTATCAAGATAACCCTATTTCCCCCTTCAACCACGCTCTCTTTGATCATTCAAATAGAAAACCGTATACTATCCTTATAGAATATAAAACAATTCAAAAATGAGGAGATATGTATGAAAATCACAAAATTAACTTTTTTAGCCTTAGCTGGCATTTTTATAGGCTCAAAGACATGTCTTGGTGCCGATGCACACGCCCAACGCGCCGAATTCCAATCTGCGCAAGCCCATTGGGCTGGATTGCAAGCAAGGAATTTGAAAGAAGTAGCTAATAACTTCAGCCGCAGCTGTGATGCGAAAATTATGGAAGATGGCAAAGAAATTTCCCAATGCGACAGCGATCATGTACACTGTCTGCTAACTCTTCAGCACGGATTGATGGGTGATATTAAAAGTACACTTGCCAATAATTCTGACGCGTTTACCAGATTAGACACATTACCAGCTGACGCGCGGCTAAGGACTGCGCAAGAGTTTACACCTGCCATTAAGGCGCTAAAAAATGCTTTCGATACTTTTGAGTTTCAATACTATCTGCCAAATGATCCGTCAAGACGCCAAGAGTGTTATGCCGCATGCCTAGATAAACAACGAGATCACGTACACAAAATCAACAGAGTTTTAACTACTTTAACAACATCGCAAGACATGCCCGAATGCGGATGGGATTATCCTAACGATAGCACTTCGGCACTTTTTAATCTTTGCGAACAAAGCAAAGAACTCGCTGAAAAATGCAAAAACACCATGGACTGGCATTACTTTCCAGAGCCATCGCGCATTAAAAACATATTTTTTTCACGCTCACTATACAATCCCATTGCAGGCATCCTTTGCGTAGCCGCTACAAAAGCATATGAAAAAGTGAAGAAATCCAACCAAAGCCCAATCCTTATGCGAGGAATTCAATGTGCATCTGCGGGACAAGCACTGCTCGGTACGTACAGGGGTATAGTAGAGTATAATAAGCAAGTTGCACGCCGTAACTATTTAGCCTGCAACCGCGTATTCTGATTAATACCGATATCATAAAAAACAAACTGGCCGCTTTGTAATCTCTTACAAAGCGGCCAGTTTTATATTTCTACAATTAAATCTTAAATCGATTCAATACGGATAACCGTGATCAATTGACGGTGTCCACGTTTTACACGCACCTTTTTACGGCGTTTGAATTTGAAAACAATAACTTTGGGACCTTTCATCTGCTTAACAATAGAAGCTTTGATAGCTCCGGTTAAAAATGGGGTTCCTACATGAAACGAACCATCCATATCTTTTCTGAAAAGCACTTCCGCGAATTCTATAATCGCTCCTGCTTCCCCTTCAATCTTTTCAATAGCTACTGTTTTACCTTCTATAGCCTGGTACTGCTTGCTCCCGTTCTGGAAAATGGCATACTTACTGAATTCAGGCTTGTTCTCTTTTCTCATCGTTTCCATAATATAGTCCTGTAAAGTTCATCGAAAAACCAATAAATACAAACAATGCACGTCTGTATCAAATATCTTACTCTACAATTGTATCAAACAAGAAAATGAAGTCCAGAATAATAGTATTTTACGCCTTAAAATATCAAAGTCGGCCGCTATCATTAGCCGTGATGGGTTTCTATATGAAACAATTCATGTTATATTTAAAAAAACATGATAAAATATTTACAATTGAGACAAAAGCATAAACAATCCTTAAGGAATAACGGTATGAAAAGAATCAAGCGCTCATCACTATTTGTATCACTTTTGATTTCAACCCCCATTTTTAGCCCCTGCTATGGGATGCAAGACGAATATGGCATCCCATCTAATATCCCAAAAAAACTGTCCGCAAAAATAGCATTTTTCAGGGAAAACCCCACCACATCATGCTATTCACGAGAAACATTGGCTGCAGTAACTGATTATTCCACTTTTCCCACTGAAGCATTAAAAAATATAGCAGAATGGGAGTTTTGCATGGCAGAAAGTCTAGACAAACAAGCAGAAGCTCTTGCTCGCAAAATTTATAATATATCTCCTGATAACATTCCTCACTGCCCTTCTGTGAAACCACATAGCCACCTACCGCCCGAGGAACACTATCGGCAGTTAATGCATTTGTCCAATAAAGCAACTATCAGCGGAAGAAAGATATATGAGACAATCGCTAATCGTTATATCTACGAAAACAATATACAGGAGGCCAGTTTATACATCAGGGCTTTAGGGTCTCATTATGTATCCAAGAGTATCGGACAACTCTACGCGGATCCTCGCCACAAAGTACATGCCATACAATTATGCTTTCTAGCAGGACAATACTTTAAAGATGCTGATTTCATTAACCGAGGAAAAGAACTTCAAGCCTTATATATGAATGCAATTAAAAAGAACTACGTTCCCCGTTACCCAATGCTCGGCCGAGCTCAAACCGACGAACTGCTAGAACAAAAACAAGCACGCCGCCTCTTACGAAAAAAATCAGTATAAAACACTACAACACAGGAAAATATATGAAAAAATACGTAACATCATCTTTATGTACCGCCTTAGCCCTTCTGGCCTGCGCATTTACTCCTTGTTATGCGATGAACAAAAAACAACAACTTGCACAAAGCGCTGGCGGTGCGCATGTGATAACCGGAAGATCACAAAGATATGTACCACCGAAAATAGCATCGCGTAATCAAAATAATAATGGATCATCTCAAGGCGCACCGGCTAAAAAACCAGCGATAAAACCTCTAGAGAACGCTTATAACATACTCCCTAGTCTTGTAGGAATGGGAAATGAAATAGTGGGAGCGGTATATGTAGGAGGCCCCAATCCACTTGTACAAATGGGACACAACCTGCTAATTCAACAACAACAGAAACTCAAAAATAACTAAATGTATCATGGATATAACGCAACCTTTCCCCGTGCAACCATAACCGGAAGTATTAAAGTGAAATTATTAGCAACACCAGCTTTCCATAGCTTCTTTGTATTATCTCTTGTAATGCAAAATTTTTGCCATGCTGCAGACAATAATCCTCATAATCTTTCTCTCGCGGAGCGAGCACGGCTCACTAATTTCAGTAGATTTCCCGTCACAAAACTACAAAAAATACAGTCTTGGGAAAAAAGCATGGCTGAAAAACTTAGCCTACAAGTAAATGCTATGCCAAAAAAAGATCCACAAAGAGAAAAACTTGAAGGGTTGCGAGACGAATCGTATAAAATAGCACAAACAATTTTTGAAAAACATCTTTCTCTCAGATATACTTGCCTTTCAAAAGAACATGCGCGCAAACAGGATTTTTCAAAAGCCTTCCATTATACCATCCTTCTTGGCGCTGATACTGTATACCAAACAATCGATACACTTTTAGCAGCATCTTATCATCAACATGCAATCAGCCTTTGTTTCCAAGCGGGACAAGAACTCAACGATGCCAAATTTACCCATTACGCACACCAACTGCTCAATACGTATCGCTCTATGATAGATACCCCTTCCGCCCACATTCTTTCCAGCACTCAAGAAAAACGATTACAACGAAGAACAAAGCAGAATCCATACTAATCACATAAAACAGAAAGGTATTACATTATGAAATTGTTAAAGCAAAAATCTATGCTTTTTATGTGCATGTTCAGTGCTCTAACTGCTGCATGCTATGGCGCATATGAAATTAGTGTTGACAGTAACGCACCCGTTACTGTGGCTGACCGTAAACCATATGATGATTATAAATTTAGAGCAAGCTTATCGTTAAAACAACTTGAAACTATCGCACAATGGGAACGAGGAATGGATTATAAATTAGCTTATAAATTAAACATTATAAATAGTATGAAAAAATCTATATCTCCTCAAGATTCTCATGCACGAAAGCTGCTAAAAAACGAACTGAGCACATTAAAAAAACATGCCCATCATACAGCAAAAAACTTGCACATCTTGCTTGCCGATAAAACCAAAGATAGTGATCCAAAAAAATCTGATGGCTTTACGATCGCCGCAGGAAGAAAAGCTGCACTGAATAAAGTAGATCAACTCATAGCAACAGGCGGAACCCAACGAGCTATGCAATTATGCTTTAATGCTGCGGCTGCGCTACGGAGCAATACGCTCCAAAAGAAGGGATTATCCTTATTACAACAATCTGCCCACCGCTCTGCCAAAACCCGCAACCATCGTAGGCATCGCAGTCACCATCCCTATAGAGAAGGATAATACATCAACTGTTGAGGCTTTTCAGCTGCCACAATATATCAAGCGCTTGTTTTGGCGATACATTGTCATAATCAATTGCCTGTAACAGGGTAAGTAGTTGCTCCTGATGATTCAATCGATTTTGCATGAGGAGCAGCTGACTCTGTAGATCCTGAGCTTCTTTTATCGTGTCAGCGTCTTTCTCGGCACGATCTATGCGTGCAGGAATCATACTCGGCAATTGCACGTGAGAAAACTCCGTTACCAAAATCTCTGCCCTATCAATAATCGATTGGGGAAGGTCTGCAAGCCGCGCTACTTCGATGCCAAAACTTCCATCTGCTACCCCTTTGATGATTTTATGCAAAAGAATGATACCCGTGGCAGTTTTTTTACTCGCTGCGTGATAGCTGACAATGCCAGGATAATTGTCTGCCAATGCGGTTAATTCATGATAATGAGTAGCAAACAAACAACGCGCTTGAATCTGCGTGTAAATATATTCGACCACCGCCTGTGCGATAGCAAGACCATCAAAGGTACTTGTTCCACGTCCAACCTCATCCAAAATAATCAAGCTATTTTTCGTTGCCTGCATACAGATAGTTGCCGTCTCTTCCATTTCTACTAAAAAAGTACTTTTTCCTTCTGCTACATTATCTCCCGCGCCAATTCGTGTAAACACCCGATCGAGTATCGGTATGTGTGCAGACTGTGCAGGAACGAATGAGCCACAATGCGCCATGATTGCAATCAATGCAACCTGGCGTAAATAGGTTGATTTACCGCCCATATTCGGCCCAGTAATAATCAACAATGATTGCGCATCAGTAAGCGCTATATCATTAGCAATGAAATGTGATGCAATAGTTTGCTCTACCACCGGATGGCGCCCTGCGACAATATACAGATCTTGATTGTCCACATATGTTGGTCGCACATAGTTATTATCATACGCCACACGGGCAAATCCAAGCAGTGCATCTACATGTGCAAGTGCATGTGCTGCCTTGCGTAACGAAGCAATGTGTTGTGCTACTTCACGCTTGACTGCTTCAAATAAATCTCGCTCACGACTTTCTATCTCTATTTGTGCACGTTCAATATCATACTGCAGTTTTTGCAGCTCATCGGTCACAAAGCGCTCTCTACCGACCAACGTTTGTCGACGAATATATTCGGCAGGAACTGCATCTAAATGGGTTTTAGTAACCTCTATATAATATCCATGTGCTTGCGTGTATCGAATTTTTAAAGAATTAATACCTGTTTTCTGTTGTTCGGCTCTTTCAAGCGCAATAATCTTGTGCTGCCCATGTTCTACCAAATTACGAATCTGATCCAATTGTGTATCAAATCCCTGTTTAATAATCCATTCCGTTGTGGTATCGGTATTAATGGCACGATATAAAAGATCATGTAATGATGAAAAATCCGCTAACGCATGAGCGATAGTTTTTAGTAATGAAACAGATGCATATGCAGCAAGTAATTGGGCAATAGCAGGGATCACCACCAGCAGGCGTGCAAGCGTACAATAATCGGTGTGCGTAGCACGATACAGCGCTATACGCCCTACCAGCCGCTCAATGTCTCCCACTTGTTGCAACAATTCTTTTAGTTGCTGCATCAACACAATTGAATTCATGTATTGTGCCACCACCTCTTGCCGCTGGAGTATCGTATGCTTACTAATAAGCGGACGCATAATCCATTTTTTAATAGTGCGCGATCCCATTGGCGTAACCGCACCATCGAGTACGGAAAATAGCGTGTGGGCGCGACTGCCATCCTGATTATTTTTAACCAACTCTAAATTACGTTGTGTTGCACCATCAAGGAGTAAAAAATCTTCCGGCTCATACCAAGAAAAGTTCATCACTTGATGCGCCGCATGCATATTTGTTTTACACATATACCGGTAAAACATCTGCATCGACTCATTAACCGATGGATGTTGACGTACGATTGTTTGCGTTTGGCCGCTAAACCGCTGCAACCATGCTGCATAGGTATCATCGTATTGACTTACTTCATCAACTTTTGTCGTAAAATATCCAAGCCGCTTAAAATAGGATTCAAAGGGTTTTACTGTCTTTGTATTGGACAACAAGATTTCATCAGGAAAAAATCTCGTTAGCTCTGATTCTAATTTTTTTTCTGCATTAATCGGCAATACCGTTGCCATTAACTGCGCAGTCAACAACTCTCCAAACAATAACCCCCATGCATCTTGCAATGGTACGAATGCAAAGATATATGAAGCGGAACGCTCATCAAGAAGCTGCGCGTCGGTTAATGTTCCTGGCGTTAAAACACGCGTCACTCCACGCGCAACGATTTTTCCGGCTTGAGGATTTTCTAACTGATCGCACAACGCAACCTTAAATCCGCCACGCACGAGCTTTGCAAGATAATGATCGATTGCATGAATGGGCACCCCGCACAACGGAATGGGCACACCATTAATTGCGCCGCGTTGTGTAAGCGTGATACCTAAAAATGCAGATGCCCGCTGCGCATCCTCAAAAAACAGTTCATAAAAATCACCGACTTGGAACAACAAGATTGTATCTGCATGCTCTCGCTTGATTTCATAAAATTGTTGCATTAACGGTGTTAAGGATGATTTTTCTATATCGTTCATTTTCTTGCATGTTGATCAGTTGTTTAAATAATGAAGATTTTAGTATACAAAAAAACGGGCAAAATGCCCGTTAAATTTATAGTCGCGTCCATAACAGACGCGACTACATCTATTGATATGTGCTTATTATGGATTGATGATTGATCCATCACCTTCTAACTCAATCGTTTGAGGGCATTGATCGAAATCATTCAAACTCCATATAACGTACTTATGACAGTTTTGCCTTGCTACCAAAAAGCAGCCCTCATCACTTGTATGAATGGCAAGCGATGTTGTATGAGCATTATTCAATACAGCCTCCGGTAACGGTAAGCGAATCAACGGTGTATTGCCCCCCGCTCTATACCAGGCGCATACACTACTTACATTTTGTCGAGAATAATTTTCTACTGCAGCTATAAGAGTGCCATCTGAACTTACCGCCAAATGATCGATGGCTTCGCATATGCTATCGTGCCCTATATAATACAGCGCTCCATCCCCTGCGTGATTACCGTCAACTAGCCTTATATAACTACCCGGCACATTCTTTTTAAAGCTTCCTAATACCGTGAAGCGGCCATTTTCACTGATAGCACGATCTTCAATATGATCTTCATCACCTTCTGATGATGCTCGCATGTTGTCATTTGGTTCCAAATTTTTTTGCAACTTCATATGTGTATTAGATGCCTTAATCAAATCTTTCCATAACACTTGCCGTGGTGTTCTTGTAGTGTCATCGCTTGCCGCTCCTTGTAAAGTAGGTAAAACAGAAAAAGCTGCGAGCGTTATGAAAATATTCATGCTATATACCAAGCGTACATTCATAGAGTGAGTCCTTTTAGTAACGTGAAATTAATTATTAAACATCTATCATCAAAAAATTTCTAAAATTTATATTCCTAAGTTTTGTTGCCAAGACATGTCCTCACCATACTGTGCCTGTTCAATTCCTTTATTAAATAGTTTTTTGATTTGATCAAAATACCTTTCTTGCTGGCTTCTGATTCCAGCAAGACATTCCTCTCTCTCGCCTTTATCTGCAATGCACTCAACCTCATCATCCCGACTCAGCTCCAACTGATCAAATACCTCTAGCATTCTATCAATTGTCGGACGTGGAAACGCAGCAACATCGATTGCAGTGGTAATCATTTGCCATCCATCTATCTTTGCCTGATTTTCACAAAACTGTCCTGATTCACATGAACTACTATCACACACCTGCACATCACATGCTGTATTCGATTTAATTGAGAGCTTTGCTACTGGCCTCCAAAGATAACAAGACTTACTGTCTTTTTCTTCAGCCGTTTTTGCCCATGCATTCGTCACAACCAAACTACCGTCAGGGCTAACATATATATCTTCAGACACCATACCTCCCGATATGTCCATATCTGCAGGAAAAAAGTTTCTATCTTTAAAGTAAAAACGGTGCCGCCGAACATCGTTGTGTTCTAGAATATCTATCTCAGCCCCTTGACCCCCCTTGTTACAATGCTCAATCAATCGTGCTTCAGACAGCCCATCAACACTGGTAATAATATCGCCATAACCATGTGGCAGCTCACTGACCCCTAATCTTCTACCTTGATTGTTAGGCTCAGAACTCATACGTGTACCCGTCCTCAAATCCCACCGGCTTAGATAATGAACACGACATCTTACCACCACAGCGGTCAATACATAGCCATCAATCTGCATTGATTCTATATCTTGTGCGGATGCATTATCTTGCAATTTATCATGGTATATCTCGTTACCAGTTTTAAGATCCCACACATGTATCTCATCTATATTCGAGAAGCGCCCCCCAACCACATCTCCTGCTGCAAAAGCCAAATATTGTTTATCTGGGCTCATTGCAAATACCCGTGCATCAGGGTCTATGTTACCCATATTGAGTCCCGGCCCAACATCATATACACGACCATTAGCTGGGACTCGACCATTAGCTAGGACTGCTTGAAATCCGCAATCATTATCCTGCACTAACCGATATGCCCTTCTGCCTGGCTCTTCTAGGTTCTGTTGAGTTTTTATCGTAACCATAAACATGCTCCCACAAATGCAAGAAAAGACAGGAAATTGCGCTTTGATTTATCAAAACGTGAAAAAACCCGTCTAAAATGTTTCATTTTTCCGAAGCAACATTCTATTAA
>DASZBJ010000048.1 GCA_035944115.1 Candidatus Babeliales bacterium | reverse complement strand
GAGGCCATAGAACCAAGTGTTGTATCATATCCCGTGCAATTTGTATCCTGATATGCAACCGTCATAGTGCCAATCGGCGCAGAAATACAAGCATTATTTGAATAATTGGAATTAGTATTTTGTTCAACATGGGAATTGGTAGTACTTACGAGTTTAACTGCAATAGCAAAGGAGTTAGTACATGTATTGCTAAGACTCGTCACTCCAGTACAACAAATGACACTATTTGCATAATTTGCAGTCACCTGACTTGGCAATTCTGCATGAGCATTCGTAGTACTCGACATGCGTACAATGACAACACTCGGGCTTGTGCACAGAACTGCCGTTGTTACTGAACAACTTAACGTGGCATATGTAGGAGAAATGTCAGTAATAAATAATATAAAACCTATAGCTAAAAATAAGGTTAAAATACGTGGTACTGTTTTTTTAAAAAACATAGTACAGATATTACTGGCATCTCATAGAAACCCATGCTGGTACTACTGTTGCACCACCAAGGACCGTAGCTTGCGGAGAAGCAGCAAGCGAAGGTTGAATTGTTGCCGTTTGAAATACTCCCGATTGTAAATCATCAGCGAGCATTCCACGGACTTGAAACGGAGTAGTTGCCGACGATCCAAAAGCTACCCAAAGGTTATCTCCTGTGACAGCCGCAACCGTGACTGCCGTGCTCTTTCGACCTATAGAGTTATACGTAGCAGCTACATTGGCAGAACCAAGACGTGTGAGTGATGCGGCACCATTTAATACTGGATTTCCTTTAAAGACAGCCACTTCTGCCCAGGTAATAGTCGCAGCAGCAGTTGTAACGTTTTGTAATACTGTACAAGTTGTATAGGCTTTTGGTGCTACTCCCATATATTGAAAATAACTTACACCAGTTGTTAGCGCTGTGACCGTGGTAAGATTGGCTGGATAAAGACCTTGGGTACTATACAAAACAAGATTGGCAGGCAAAGTACTTACCCAGGTTGTACCGTTTGATGCTAAGACGTTACCGCTCGTGCTCGGAGCAACAAATTGCACAGCAGTAGCACCATTTCCAAGTATTACATTGTTTGAGGTAAGAGTGTTTGCTCCTGTGCCACCTTGCCCAACCGATAAGGCGGTAGTCAAACCTGAAAGCGCCGTAATATCGGAGTTTGCCCCAGATGCAGCAACACCTGTCAGCGTATTACTTGCTTTACTAATGGTTTTATTGGTAAGAGTTTGGGTATCAGTATCTCCGAGAATGTTGCCAGCAGGAGCAGTAACCGCTGTAAAAGCTGAAGTACCATTTCCTTTTAAGATTCCAGTAAGGGTTGCAGCTCCGGTGCCACCTTGAGCTACAGTAACTGCTGCATTTGAAGTAAGCATAGTTGCATCGGCATCGGGAAAGGTGAATGTACGAACAAGTGTCTGGGTATTTGCCACTTGAAATGTACCGTTTCCGATATCAGTCCATGGATGTCCTGGGTTCGGCGTTGTAGCTGTAACCATTTTGGTAACGAGAAATATTACAACAGCTATAAGAACGAGGTAAACAAAACCATGAGCAGTATGCGTACGAAAATACTGAGAAATCTTTTTCATCTTCCCTATTATTGTATCAGGATTGATGTTGAAGAAGAAGTGGATGTCGCAGTAGCAACAGCTTCTATGGTAAATTCAGACTCTCCTACCGCATCTCGATAAGACTCACAATCGTCGAGGCTTCTTTGCGAGCATAAATTGGGATCGGTGGTTCGAATAACATCGAACGTTCCTGCTCCAAGATAGGTGCTTGAAACACTATAGGTTGTAGCATCAGTGACATTTGTGGTAAGAACAAGTGCTTTAGTGGCTATATTATAGATAGCAAGACCGCCAAGCGCAGTATCATTTGTTGCCATAAAAATTTTATCTTCAAGGCCATCGGGGTCACTAGGTTTTAATCGTAGAATTTCTCTGTCTTTATTTTTCACATTCGTTATTGAAAGTGGTAAATTTGGATGATGTACTACTTTTTCATACTGAACATTCAATTGCATTCCATCAATATAGAGCGCCTGCATTGCATCCACATTTTTTACTCGGGCAATACTAATTTGTAATGAATTTAAATCTTCCCATGAACTAATTTCATCAACAGGCAATTGAAACTGAGCTGTCTTCAATTCTGATTTAGAAATTTTCCCCAATGAATGCCAGTGTTGGCCATCAAATGTATAAAATACTTCAATAATATCTTCAGGAGTTTCAACAGAAGAAATGGTAGTGGTACTTTGATACGACATATCAGAAGAACTCGACGCAACATCGGTAGTTGTTCCAATTTCATCTGCATAAACAAGAGGAATAAGTGGAGAAAGGAGTGATTGAATGGATGTATCTTCTGTACTTGGTGAAGGATCAGGAGTTGCTTCAGGATTTGCAGTTGGTAATGGAGCAGATGAAGATTGCGTCGAAGTAGAGACTGGAACATCTGTAATAATGACAGTGCCCATATTCCCGTCGGGAGTATTTAAAATTTGTTGAGTAGTTGAAGCCAGATCTGCAGTTGAAGAAATAGGAACTTGCTCTGAAGAGGTAGGCTCTTCTTTTGCTGTCCCAGAAAGGCTCAATATAATTGAGGAAGGCACGGTATCTGATGGAGTAATTCCTGTAAAATTTCCACAAAAAAGTTGTGAATCCCTATCTGCTGCTAATGTTGCGGAATTTGCAACGGTAAAAGCATCATCTTCAACGGTTACATCATTGTCGGGTTTGTTAGCCGCATTTTGTGTATTTGTCCATCCCCCAAGACATGTTGCAGGAAACAATATAGCAATATCCGCATGAGTTATATGTTTATAAAAAAAAGTACCGGTAAGAAAAATAATAATAAAGATAATGACGGGAATTGCTACTTTATATTTTGTTATTATCTTTTTTAAAGCTTTTCTAGATACTTCGATTGTAAAAGGATCTTTCCTCAACAAAAGAGGCTTGTTTTTTGATACTTTTTTAATATCTTGAATTAAAAACTTATTTGCTTTATTTTTTTTAAATTTTTTGTTTTTTTTCAAAGACAGCTTTCGAGCCATCTTTATATTTTAGCATATAGTACAATTTCTGTTCTGGAGAGAAATGTTCGAGTGCATAGCGGAGGGTTGTACGAGGCATGGTAGCAGCATGCTTATTAAGAAACGTAATTTCAGCATC
>DASZBJ010000047.1 GCA_035944115.1 Candidatus Babeliales bacterium | reverse complement strand
ACGACAGCCTCATCTCTGCCTTCTTGAAATTCTTTGTTGATACGATTTTTGATTTTTCCAATATATGCCTCAAAATCTTTTCTTGTCATATCTGCACTTTTTAATAACGCAACACCTTTATTAATTGCACGCAAACGATTTGCGGGGAACTTGCGTACCGCTTTTGCTTGATCGCGTAATTTTTCGGCTTCATCTACAGCATGTCCTCTACGTGCATATGCTACGTTGGCAATAGAAGATACTAATCTCCAAATTCGTATACCAGCCTTATAAGCAGCCACAATAAAATTATTACCACCGTCAATTACGATAGCTTCTGTCTGCCACCCTGTCACAGGAAGATTAGGGCTATTTATTATAAGACCACCATCTTTAGCATTCCAAATGTCTAAACCATACGGCGATTGGGAAACAATAAAACTAGCATCTGCCGCAAGCGCAAATGTCTGCGCCTCGCCAATATAAACCGAATTAACTAATCGATGAAGCTCAGTATCATAAATATGCACATAATGTCCGCTACCAATGCCAACAAAACTTCCATTTGTATTGGTCGCTATACCGCCGCCCATCGTCCACCTGTCAACCGCAAATGTATCGTACTCGCGCCCAGTAGATGCATAAAAACTACGTATTTTTCCCAATGCTCGTTCAATAACAAACTCACCTTTAGCAGTAATAGCTATATTTGACAGCCCCCCTGCAAGATAAACATCATCAATACGATTTGATGCCTTAGTATCCACATTCCAAATAAGTATATGGCTCAAAGCATCGGCCGCAATAATGATTTTACCGTCGCCACTAATAGCTAAAGGTTTTTTTATACCACTATCGAATTTATGTATTAATTTTTCAGTAATAGCATCCCATACATACACCGCTCCATTCTCAGATGCTCCACAAATAGATTTACTATCACTGCTAATTCCTAAACACGTGATAGGACGCTCCGTTTGAATCAATGTCGATATCACTTCTGCATCTTTTTTTAAGATAAACGATTCCATGTGCTCACTTACCGCCCTTGGAACTGCAGTGCTACCTATTAACTTCCTTACATCCGCATCGCTATGCTTCACAGGACTACCACGCCGTTCTCGCACTGCTTTATCTTCATTTTCCCAGCGGTTAAAATCTTCTCGATGTTGTAACCATGCTTCCGAATGAACTTTTTCATCTTCTTCTTTTTCTTCTTCTTGTGGCTTAACTAGTCTTTTCGGTTTGAGCGATTCTGCAAGAACCCGCTGCAACTCTTCATCATCTTCTTCAAGGCCTTGCGCTTCTTGGGCTGCTACTGCCCGCGCACCGCCTTCTCTTTTTAACCTATCTGCTTCTGCTTGCTGCCACGCTTCCAATTCCCGTTGTCTTGCTACCGCTGACCGTTGTTCTGCCAGCTGTGCACGCGCTGCTGCATCTTCTTTCACTTCTGCTCCAGAAAGTGCTGGATATAGAACGTGTGGAATGCATATCGCACTTATCATTGCTACCGATAACACTATTTTTGATACCTTCATAAAATCTCCTTTTTTATTACGTCGCGCCCATACTGGGCGCATAACTTCTGGATTATGACACTACGTTCATAATGACAATAGACTGCTTAAAATTCACTCATTCCGCCAATGTCTGGCGCTCCAAGATTTTGCCGCCTGATTTCTTGCAGACCTTGCTCATATAATCGTTCAACTTCAGCCAATATTTCAAACATAACTTCCGCAGCATTAGATTGCATTCGAAATTCAGCAACTCGCTCAAACAAAGGCGCTATTTGCTGATT
>DASZBJ010000046.1 GCA_035944115.1 Candidatus Babeliales bacterium | reverse complement strand
TGCCTGTTTTGCCCGCTGTATACAGTTCTAAGGCATTTAATTTAAATTCTTTATCATAAATTCTTATTTTTCTCATAAAGTCCCTCGTAATTGTTAGTTTACTACAAGTTCTTCATGTCTACAAAAGTGTAGCAGGATCATATCACAAAAACCAAGCACCTCGCACTCTCGGTATACACGCACAATCAGCGTTACATGGTGAACGTGCATCCCATGAACAGGCGCTCCATGTGAGAGATGAATTGATAAAATACAAACTGTTGGTATACGAGCGCAATATTCAATACGATATGTTCAGCAGACCCCTTCATGCTCTTTGGACCCTCTTTAGAAAAGAATTTCCTGAAGAATATGGCCGCTATCTTACAAACTTCCCTAAAAACAATGGAGTTGATTGGCATCCCCTGCTCAACATACCTGCTTCTACCTGCACACAGGAAGGAGAAAATGGATGCCTATCGCAACAAAAACAACAATTTCTTAAAGCTTATCAAGAAAAATATTGCTATGGTGATGATGCAACAATCAGTCCTCTTTGGAATGTAGATCACTGCCACCCGAACTGTCTTGCTCAGATAAAAAAAGATTAAATACGGTCAGGAAAATTTGAGATTATACCGTCAACTCCCATTGCTTTCATTAATGCTATATCATCATAATCGTTGACGGTATACACCATAATCTTCATACCACGTGCATGCGCATCATCAACCAAGGCTTGATTCATACAGTTAATATCAACAACAATGCAAGACGCTCCTACTCGTTCACCAAATTCTGCAAGTCCAATCGGCAGTCCATTTATAATCGCACCCATAGAAACCTCTGCACAAAATGTACGGAACGTTTCTAATTCATAATGATTAAAAGAAGTTACTACAAACCGCTCATACGAATATCCTTTTTCCCGTACATAGAGCTGTATAAGTTCTGCAACTGCTTGTGCCGTCCCCATTCCTTTCAATTCAATATTGATAATAATATTGGTAGGAGCCATAAGATCAAAAACTTGTGACAATGTTGGTATTGCTTCTCCTTTGCCCACGTCAAGCGCTTGCAACTCTGCTAATGTTTTTTGTGCAACATAGCCACCATCGCGAACTATTTTATTAAGTTTATGATCATGAAATACTACAAGCTCTCCTGACTTGCAAACATGGACATCAAGTTCAATCATATCCACACCGAAGCTAATTGCCTTAGCAAATGATCGCAACGTATTATCTGGCTCATAGCCACACGCACCACGATGGCCAACTTTGAGCACTGGATAGAGAGGCATAGAAAATGTAATCATTGCCAATGCATAGATACATTTTTTATTCATAATTTTGTTACCTTTTTATAATGTGACTAATGAAAACTTCTGATTAATACGGCTGTAGATTGTAGCAGGTATTGCTCTTAACGCAAACTTAAAAAATTATTGTTTATACAATGCAATAATAAGAGCTAATCTATACCACTCGCAACACCCGCAGCCCATCTTCTGATTGCTCCATAATAAAACTGTTTCCTTGCGCATACTCCGCCACCAACTCCTTATCATGACATATCACAACCATCGTTACCTTAAGCTCTTGTGCAAGCTGATACAAACAGCGCATTACATGATGTGCATTCTTTTTATCAAGCGTCGCCGTTGGTTCATCAAGCAACAACAATTTTGTCGATTTTTGTAACGCCATACAGATTGCAAGCAGCTGCCGCTGGCCACCAGAAAGCAGATGTACTGGAATATCTGGATGTATCTGTAATGCGGTGACGAAATTCAATAATGTCGCTTCTGGTAATCCTTGCAAACCGGGATAGCGTGCCATATTAGCAAGTTGCAGATTTTGCACAAAACTAAATTGGTTAGCAAGCATGCTGTCATATTTTTGTAACACAGTATGCACCTGGTGAGTAAAAGCATGAGGTAGCGCATTATTATCAGCTGTATAGATCACACGATCTAATTCTATTGTTGCATCAAGAATGGCATTTTTCTGCGTCACTCCTTGCAAAATAGAAAACAATGTTGATTTGCCTACCCCGTTATCACCTTGGATAACATGTACGGTATTTGGTTCAAAAGTAATCGTAAGATTCTTAAAAAAATCACTACTACTTTGATCAAATTTAAATGAAAGATTTTTAATATTCATGTATTACACTCCCAAATTATCGGTACCACATCGCGCTGATTTATTACGATAGGTATGCAATAAAACAGATAACACCAATAACGCCTGTACTGCAGTAAAATATTGCAAATTAAACCCGACTTTCAAGAGCACCTGTTGCAGCGTGAAATATGCAAATGTACCTGCAAGCGGTATCAAAATTGAAAACGGTTTTTGAGTTCGTACTACCGCCTTACCTAAAATAAGGGCGGTAATACACAATAACGCTTTACCAAGGCCCATATTAAGTTCAATAAAACTATTTGATTGCGCAAACAAATATCCACTCACTCCCGCAAGCGCATTGGCAAGCATCACACCTGAGATAAAAACAAAAGAAGTTGATATGCCATAACAACTAAAAAATTGCGGATTATTCCCATACACGGCATATGCATATCCAATCTGCGTGCGTAATAAAAAATACATGCCGCATGTTATGATAATTCCAATCAACAGCAACATCAGTAGCTCAGGATGCTGTGGAATGACATCGCACAATGTTAACGGATTACCATATGCAGTAAGCGATACATATGCCGGAGAGATACACTGATTAATGCCATGAAACAATCCAAACGTAATAATGCTACTGAGCAAATGAGGAAACATTCCTTTTTGGGTCAGCATACTTGCCACAAATCCGACTAACGCACCGCCAACCAAACTACTGATAATAATTACTGCTAACAACAATCCAATCGGCATCTGCGCGCCTAATAACTGCGAACCGGTGATTGCTCCAAATACATACGCAGTTTCTATGCTTAAATCTGGCACCTTTAATAATGAAAAACTAATATATGCACCGAACATTAATGGTAAATGCAAAAGCGATTGTTCAATAATCACTAATACTGTATTAATCATGATACACCTGCATCGCTTTAAGCTGCTCTACTATCTGCGTATCTATTATGACGTTTTGCATCGCGGCAGTTGCTGTATTCACTGCAACACGGAACTTTGTTACCGCACGCAATCCCAATTCTGCCGGCCTTTTCCCATCAAACAATATTTCCAATGCTTTTTGCGCCGCCTCGCTTCCTGATTCATATTCAGTGACACCATATGCAAGCGCTGCACCTTTTTTACCCGACTCTAAATCAGACGCAAACAATGTTACACCGTAACGATTACATAAGGTAATCAGCGCATCAATACCCGCAACCACCGTATTATCCGCAAGTATCAAAAGAACATCCATTGATGGCAGTAACGCTGCTACCTTTTGCTGTATTTCATTCGTTTGATAAATCTCAACCGCATGCAACGTAATACCAAACTTTTTGATATATTCTGCAATCTCTTGTTTATCTTTTTCTAAACCAACACCGTGCGTTGGGTCGTATACCAACAACATGTTTTTTATGTTTGGTTTAAGCAGATGCACAATATCCATCTCCGTTTTGTAATCAGACTTCACATACACGCCCGTTGATGATGTATTTAAATCCATTATTGATTGTGCAAATTCTGGACCATCTACTGCGGTAAATATATGTGGCGTAGCAACGTTTTTTTTCTTTAGCAACTCCGCTATCGTTTGGCAACATCCTGCACCAATTGTAAAGAGTAGATCATAACCACCACTCACCATCTCTTCTGCTTGCGCACGAAGCAAGGTCTTATTACCATTCGCGTTAAAGGTTGTAAACAGACATTGCTTACCATCACTCTCTTGCACGATCTCTTTAAATCCCCGCTCAATTTCTTGTAATGCTGGGTGCGTGGTTGGAGTGAGAATCGCAATCTTTATCTGACCCGCAGGTGCTTCAAGGTGCTTATTTTGCTTATAAAACAGCAAGCCAACCATTGCTATAGCAAAAACTGCTACTGCCACAACATTCATATACATTTTCATACAAATTCCTTACTCATTATGTATGCGTAGCACAAAGCGCGACGCACAAAAATTTTAATACAATAATCATTGTTACCGTAAAAATTGGACAACAATTTCCACAGCAACTACTCAAAAAAACAATAATAAAAGGGTAAAATGGCGATACGCCATGTGAAAAAAATGTTGGGCGTTACGCCCACCACCAAAAAGAAAAAAATCCGCAGAACCCACACAGGTTACGGACAACAACAATAGACATTAAAGATAAATGACCAGAAACAGCAAATTGGAGGCTTGTACTACGATTGTACAGCTCCTGAGCATCATGGGCAGATAAACCAAAGCTCTTTTGCATGACTGATACACCATTAAATGATTTATAACTATATAATTAACTATACCAGACCCGATTATCCAATGCAATGAATTGCACAACAGCCTCTACTTACACCAATTCTCTTCATCAAAAAACAATCATTGCAAATACAAACCTACAATCTATAGTATGGCCTTATATGTATAAAAAAAAGGCGTTGTGTGATGATACAAGTACTGTTTCTTTATATTGTTCTTGCTTTCTCTGCTGTACCTCTGTACTCGGCAGCTCCCCGAAAAAGACAAGCCGCTCGGCCCGCGCCGGTCAAATCAACAGCAAAGCGACCCGTTACTCAAAAGCCTCTAGCACCATCCTTCGCCAAGGCTACGGCTGGCATGCCACAAAAAGCGCCTGTTAGACCCACACCTGCTGCACCTTTAAGGCCAGCTCCGCCAATAAAACCTCCAACTAAACCAGCAGCAGTTCCATCCTTCGCCAAGGCTTCCGACTCCGTCAAGGCTACGACGAACAGGACGGCTGGCATGCCACAAAAAGTACCTGTTAGACCTATACCTGCTGTAAAACCAGCTACCCCAATAGCAAGACCAAAACCTACTATGGTAACGCCGATTTTAAAACCTGCGCCAGCAGCAAAAATAGTTCCTGCAGTACCCGCTCGCCCAGCAGCTAGACCAGCGCCTGCACCTGCAAGACGACCTGTGGTAACGCCAGCAAGGCCTGCACCATCCTTCGCCAAGGCTCCGGCTGGCATGCCACAAAAAGTCATACCTGCTCCTGCACCCGCTCGACCAGCAGCTAAGCCTGCCGCAAAACCAATAGTAAAACCAAGCCCTGTTCAACAAGCTCCAAAGCCACAACCTATACCAACAACCCCTCCTATAGAACCAGGTCATATACAACAATTTGAAGCCCAGGAATGCGCAGATATATCAAGTGCAACTATTGAAGCATTCAAAAATGAACTGATTCAAAAGAAGAGTGTAACTATCCCCTTATCAAATATTATTGAAAGCTACGTATCAGGAGAAAATCTTCTGAATTCTATGCAGTCCACAAATCCAACGCGTCACAAAATGGTACTCAAATGGATCCGCAATGCTGCGACACGGGTCTTTCATACGAGCGCACGATCGGTACTAGAAATCGTCGTTAATGGCTTTGATAGTATGCTTGCAAATCAAGCATACTCTATCGGAAAATTCGGTATGGGCTTCTTTTCTATTTTGAGCTTTTTATCCGATGCAGAAACTAACGGCGCAAAAATTATTATACAAACCTGCACAAAAACAACATCGGGCCTATTTGCATACAGCATCACTTTGCAGCAATCTCCACAAAATAATATTACGGCAACCTTTGATATCCTATCACCAGAAACACTCAACAGCGTACCAGGTACTATCATTAGGATTGTCCCTAACAAACCATTCACTACAGATCTCCTCCAAGAAATACGAGATTACATGCATTATCTTGATTTTTATCAGTACGGCATTCTGCATCTCACTACTGAAACCAATGCACAACCGATACAAGAAATCATCGGTCAACCTACTATAAAAAATCCGGCCCACGTCTACACCACTCTTTCCAAGAAGAGCATAACCACCAGCGATACAGGATCTGGTATCTGTTTTGATGCAGCGCTCACCAAATTACTGGTGCCAAGCTCTTCATCAAAAGGAAAATCTCCTGCAGAACCCGCACAAGAGCAAAAAATTATTCCTGCGCGCCTTGTTGAATTCAAAGGAAATCGTATACCAAATGTTTCATATTTCCTTATTTCAATCAATGGCCTCATTTCCGTTAAGTTAGCATTAAAACAATGTATTTATGACCATAACCGACAATGCAAAGATTTATTGATTACTATGCCACAACGAACACAGCTGACCATCGCACGCAATGAGGTATACATAGCCCCGACAGGAGTTAGCTTTGAACAAACATACCTGCAACAGGTGATACAAAATAGTATTGAAGAGCTCATTACACTGGCAAAAGAAAATGACCCCGCAAAAAATCCACTATTACTTGCACAGCAAGCATTAGTGGCTGCGCTCTATACTGGGTTTAAAAATTGGGAAGAACAAACTGCAGCGCAGCAAATTAATGGTCTCTTTACTGGATACATCAAAACAGCGGTCACTGAACTGCTTGAAACGAATGACAACATTATACCGGTGCATTCAGATTACTACATGATAATTTATAACTTTATACAGTTTATAACCAAAACGTATGCTCCTAACAATCCCCCTAATCAAGTGCTTTTACCGCTTGAACCATTATTAGTATCATATAACTACTTTTTATTAGAACGATTTTTAAAAGAATATTCAATCACATCGCTCAATGAATTTTATTCTGGCAAACCGCACCTATCCCCAATCGATAGTGTGAGAAAAAATCTCATATATGATGGAATACAAGGTCAACTCATTGCAGGGAAACAGGTTTTTTTCCTTCCTGACGAACTGCTTACTCATCCCGGTCAAAAATATGCTCGCATACAAGATCTTGGTTTATTTAAATCACTGTTTGTCCCTGTATCGCTTGTACAAGAAACAATAAAAAAAGGGGGAGCTAATGCTGCATACCAAAACTACCAGAGCGTTCTTTCGCAAGCTATTATTAGCCGCTATACAATCACGATGCTCACTCCTGCTCAACAACCGGTACAACCAGAGGCTATCCCTCAAACTATTTTACTGTCTGATCCAACTGCATCAGCAAAGATGCCAGGAATCTCACTACAGACTCCTATTTTTAACGAACAAACCGATAACGCAGTTGCAAGCGCTTTTTTAAAAAAATATGCCGATCTCCTGATCAATAAATTTAGAATACCCAATTCGTATAACCATGTAATCGTCTGCTATACACCATCATGCATGAAAGAAAAAAATTTAGAAAACGGTGTTAGCAGGATAGACAACAATACCTTTCTTGTTTATTTACCACTAGCTGCTTTAACTGATATGTCGCATCTAGCGCAATATATGCGTGAGATCTTATCTGGAATTGTTGAATTGTGTGACGGTAGTCGAGAAAAAAACCCAAATTTTATAAAACAAAAATACACCCTTGATGAAATACCCAAAACTCTCTCCGTAAAATTTGCAAATACAATCTTTATCGATCAAAAAGGTTATTATCGTGTCACATTATCCGATGAGGAACTGTTACCCAACAAACCATTTATACAAATGTTTTTTAAAATGACACAACAACCTGGCTGGAATAATCTCTCTTTTGCACAACAAATTAATCTCATACAAACAAACCTCACTACTTTCTTATCACAAAACAAAAAATTAGTTCCTCTATCTCCGGTAAACATACTCAACACAATACTTTCTGCTCTAATTAGGCAAGCACAACTATCTGACAACCAATACGTTTTTGATACCATAATCAAAAAGAAAATTTGGCCTTTACCTGCCAAAAAAGATCTTAGCTATGTAGAAAATTTATTTTTCAGCTTATTAGATAAAAAGAAAAACTTCATCGGTAAGGAGTCAGACCTGCCTTTTGAAAAATCATTCTTAGTTTCATATAAAGGATTATCAGAAAAGCTCGCACAGCAAGTGGCTTTGGAAAAACAGGATTTCATAGCCACCACTATGAATTTACAACAAACTGTAGCAAAGACAGTCGAAGATGCAAATCTTCCCCAGCCACTTATAGAACTGCTGTTGCTCTATTTACAAGTCAATGATATGGCGTCATTGCCTCCTGCAGAAAAAAAGATTTTCATAGATACCACAAATTCTTTAATTAGCATGTACAAAGATCATCTGCATATCCAAGACAATGATATATCATACTCATATGGCTCATCATCAGCCAGTAAAGCCATTCAAGCTCAACCTGATGTAGATGCTGCCGACATCATACGTTTTATTGAATTCATACGACGTGATCGCCTGCTCTATAACAAATTACTGGATTTTCAAATCGCAGATTTTATCTTTAAAACAGATAAGATGAAAACCGCACAAGATCTTATGAATAAGGTTATATATATACCATCCATTTTATCAAACACGCCACTATCCCTGCTCGCACTCCTTTTAAAGGAACAAATAGATGGTACTTATATTAAAACAATCTTAAAAGAAGCGCGTAACCCAGCAGAACTATCTTTTATATGTCACACAATAGTAAATGAGGCTCCAAAATCCACATTTAAAACATACAAAGATGAAGTCGCTAATGCGCTCACCTTTACAATGGCCCATTTCATCAGAGAAAAAATAGAACCTGAACGCATTAATGATATCTACAATACAAATCGAACGACGCCGACCTTAAAAGAACGTACAGAATTTATTAGTAAAGAACCTATTAGCACACTCATAACCAGTTACCTTGAACAGACTACTGCGCAGGTTGGTGGTGCATTACGGGAAAAACAACAATTTTTACCCGCTGCAGCTCAACACGTAAAACCGCAATCATTTACCCTTAAACAACTCATTAACGCACATTGTCAGCAAGCCGGGCTTGAAGAACTATTTGAAGCAACACAAAAACATGCTCTGTGTTCTCTCGATGCACTCGTTCAAAAAATTACGTCGCAAGATATTGAAGTCGCTTTTGATAAAATTGAACAAGCTATCGAAGCAGGAAGCGAAAAAAGCCCTATTACCGCAACTATTACCGAAAGCTTGCAAAACTCTGTTGATGTTATTAAAGCATTTGTCGCAGATGTCATGCAAGGAGCACCTCACTATAAAAAATCATATGAGGCTCGTACTTCACGGTATAGCGAGGAGCAGGTTTTACACGAAGCATCGCAAATACAGTTCCAGGTGGCATCAATTACCACAGCTTCTCAAGTAAAACAACTTGAATTATCTATCAGAGACTTCATAGGATTTCCTTCGCTCAAAAGCCTTATGACTGATTTTTTAATCCCTGATTTTAGTAATAAAAATCCTGAACTCGGCAACATTGGAGACATGGGCAATGGTCTTTTCAAAATATATCAGCAAGCTGATGCCGTCTTTGTTATTACTCGATTACTTGATAGTCCCAATAAAACATATGCTCTCGTGATAAAACCGATGCGTAATCCACAAACCGGGCGCGTACAAGATTTGACCATCACCGCACAAGATATTTCTCACGCTATTGCAGGATCGAACAAACGATTTTTTGGCACTACAATAAAAATCTTATTCCGCAAAGAAAGTATAGAAAAATTACATACAGATTTTTTATATATCAAAGATTATCTCTATAACTGTGTGGGAGCGACAAATATCGAACTTCCTAATAACAATCGCATAGTCGTAAAACTTAAAGAAAACAATCAGTTAACTGAGCTAAATCCGCCAACGACATTCCTCTTTAAATATGATAAGTCAGTAGAAAAAACCGAATGTACCATCACAAAAAGACATGATCCATTATACCAAAGCTACATTACCACTGGTGGCGTCCCCTTCAGATCGCTCGCATCCTTTGCCAAACAAATTAAACTACTACCACCAGACATTATCACACAGCTCAGTTATGGATACATCATCAATCTTCCCACCGGATTTTATGAACCGGTACAAAGCAGAACACAACTTCAAATCCCTCCAGAAAACGTTAGCATCCTGAAAGAAAAACTCCTCAATGCATATTATTTTATAGGACTCACTGAGGGAAGGAGTAATATAAACTTCTTCAAAAAAGTGTTCACTCATTTTGGCAGCAAAGTGGATAACTTTACCCAACTGGCGCTCGCAAAACATGATAGCGATTTGTTCCAAAAGAAATTAAGCGATTTTTATCATCATAAACCTGGCAGCACCTTTGATATTCCATCGTTCTTTACCTATTTTAAACCATCTGACCTCCATCATGCAGCATTGCCAAGCTTCTATGATCAGATACAATACGGCTATCAAACCTTAGTCCCACAAATCGATGCTAACAAACAGCGGGCTAAACAAGCCGCCGAACAATGGAATGCCAAGAATACAAAAAAAATAGCCTCTGTATTCGATGAAAACATCTCATATTCAGACAAAGAACAGTTAAAGAAACAATTGCTCGATGATCTTGATGCTGTCATGCAACAATACAATGTCATCAGCATGCGTATTTTTAACGCATGGAAGGCAGAATTCGAACACAAGATAGCCCATACCGATACAATAGAAACCCTACTGGTACACAACGCAGTCATTCCATGGTTCGAACAAAAAAGAATTGATATTGAAGCAAAAATAGATTTTTCAGCAGACGAAACTGCACAAGCACGCAAAGGAGAAAATGTACGACCAATATATGCTCCTCATACCATCAGAATCGCTTACGCCATCATGCATCATAGCCTCTCAAGCTACTGTAATACATTTATGCACCTTATAGGTTCAAAACAAAAAATCGCTGTTGCATTAGAATATGATAACAGCAGTAATAGCCTTGGATCATATCATCCAATAACTAAAACAGTGACTCTCAATTTGGCACACATTTCTATGACCCGCTATTTTGTCTTTTTAATAAAGTTACTCCATGGTGATATGACTGCTATCAAAAATGATCCTATATATAAATATCTTTTTGATAGCGCTGCAGGTATTGATGCAGTAATCACCCACGAACTTGAACATGCGCGCAGAAACAGTGACCATGAACAGGCTGGCTCTCACTCCCCCGCTACCGATGCCAACGGCAACCAATCTAATTTTAGGGCATGCGCGAACAGTTATTCGCAAAAGGCACAAGAAGAAGGGTTACTAGAAATTTGGAGCGAGGGCGTACGGTCATTCCTACAAAGGAAGCTGCCTAAATCAGATGTAAAAAGCTTTATTCAGGATTTACAAAAAGAATTACCATATTTTAATATACAAGAAACTGAACGAAAAAAAGCTGTCTTTAATGCACTCCAACAACCCATATAGCCGCACGATCATGCCTGCATCCCCATGCCCTCGCAGAAAGGACAGCGGTTGCTTTTGTAGCCATTACCATTACTATTATACATTAGATAGTAACCACGGTTCTCGAGCACTTGAATGCGCTAACTACCACCCGCCCACTCGACCAATAGCTCTCATTCAATGCCAAAGGCCTTATTTTTAAAGGAAAGTCATGAATAAACCATTTTTAAAACACTATGTCTTATTGGCCATGCTTGCTCTGCAAACAATGTCATTACCAGCCTTACAATCCTCTACAGAATCAACTCCTAGTGAATCAATCCACCCTATGCTACCAATCAAAAAAGATGGCAAATACTACTATAATGAGCAAGATAAACATGTTCATATCGACTTGAGCCGGGCACTAGCATTCCTTACCCGTAAACTTCCTAAGCTATGGTATAACAAGATAAAATCTCTCTTTAGTCGCGAAAAATCCCCTGATACCGTAAATGCTATTGATTTTTTACAACCAACCCAAACGGTCCCTGGGATCGGCTCTATAGAACCAAAAATAATTTGGATTGGCCATGCAACCTTTTTAATACAAATTAATGGGTTTAACATCCTCACTGATCCTGTATTTGGGGACGTTAAGGTTGGTCCATTATCATTATCAAAACGCGGCATGCCAGCAGGGGTCAAAATGGAAGACCTACCCCCTATCCATGCAATCGTACTTTCGCATAATCATAGTGACCATATGGATACCACGGCTTTAACTACATTAAATGAAACGTATAAACCGTTAGTGTTTGCACCAAAAGGCAATAAAAAAACATTAATGAGCATGGGTTTTGACAAAAAACGTATCATCACCAGAACGTGGTGGGAACAAGTGGTGCTCACTCCAAACGATGGTGAACCAATCGCAATCTCTTGCTTACCAGCATATCACTGGTCGATCAGATTCAGCCTTGGCAGTTACCGTACATCATTATGGAGCAGCTGGATGATCAGTTCAAAAGATACCAATATCTACTTTGCTGGTGATACGGCATATGGACCGCATTTTAAACAAATAGCACAAGCATTTCCGAATATCGACATAGCTCTTATGCCTATCGGCCCTACAGACGAAGGTGAAAACAAACATAAAGAATCTCATGTTGATGCACTTGAAGCAGTAGATGCTTTTATCGATCTTAATGCACATTGTTTTATACCTATGCATTATGGAACATTCTTTGCAGGCAAAAGCACCATAGAGATTCCGGTAAGACGGCTTATTGCATACTGGGAAGAAAAAGATGCGCTGCGCGATAAGCAACTTCTGATTGCCCGCTGTGGCGAGCAATACGCACTTGCAAAATAATAAGTACGGTTAAAATTTAGCGAAAACAAAAGGTGGCACCTGTAACAATGGTGCCACCTTTTTTTAAACAATCTTTAATGTACGTCGCCATTCCTCTATTACGCGTTGTAACGTAACGCTCATTTTTGTAACTGGACAAAAAAAAAATTAATAAGAAACTGAGCATGCATAAAATATAAGGACCTAACTATAAAAAAAGATTTGATTCATGAACAAGACCTTACTACTCTGCTTAACAATATCATTCTGCGGAAACAATTTATACGGCATGCTGACAAAAGCTAATTCTCTGAAAAACGCAACTCTTTATACCTTATCTACAATCATAAAACGAAACCACCCGCAATCCTTTACTCATCTTGATCAATCACCAGGTAGACGGTATACAAGAGGTTTCTCAAACCATGCTATCAGCATTGCACAATCACCAACAATAATAGACCCTGTGCATTCACAACATATAATCGATGATACATCAACACAATGTAAACCAGATCACACACATGCTCTCAATGTACACAATGAATGGGTACAATACACATCTTTAACGTTGTCACTTTTTCCCTCCAAATGTGACGGCTATCTTACTAGCTCTGTTAACGGTGATAGCAAAATTTTACATCCCGTGCCATATGAGCCCGAATCTGCGTGCACAAAAAAGTGTCAATGGCCACTAAAACGTCAGTTCTATAATGCATATGTAAAAAAGGATTGTCATAACGGCAAACCAACAATAAGTCCGCTTTTATCTGTACTACTTCAACAATGGAATCCAGATTCAGAAAGTACAAACGCTCCTTGCGGCGCTACATGCTACATACAAAGAGCAAAGATTGCTGCTGATTATCACAAAACTAAGAGCCTATCCAGAAACTAATCCATGGTGCAAAATGCTGACAAGTTGGTGGCCTGCTCGGCGAAGCTGAGCGAAGACGACCAAGAAGACCTTGCTCTTTAATACGATGACAAGAATTCTCGGACGAGCTCCTTACATAGAACTCTCGCTAATTACATCGTCACAAAGCCAACCCTGAAAAAACTATCATCGCACCAACTCCCGTAGCTGCTGTTCCCAGCATTGCAAGTTCTCTCTTATATTTATCTCGAAAAGCCAATAGCCGATTGATCTGCTTCTTTTCCACTACTGCATTTTGAGTTTGCAATACTGACGAAGATTCTTGTTTTTGAATAGATGCACTCATTATTGGTAATACTGACTCATTTGCAATGCTCCCTAATCGAAATGTTACCGCATGAGATGGTGCAACAGAATAGAGCGTTATAGTTAATGCTACAACTCGTATATTTTTCATATAAAACCCTTATAATTCAAATCTGTTTCCATCCCTAGATAATGCAATTATATAGGAAACCCTAATTAAATAAATACTTTTACTCACTTATGCGACAGAAAAGAAAATGAGATCACAAACAACAGATTGATTTGATTTTTATTGATGGAGATTTTACTCACTTTTGAAAGTCTATGGGCAGCGGCTGGTCCGCTGACCGCAGTATTTAATTGCAAAGGCACAGGTCTGATTGAAATGATCGGCTGTAAAGTTGCATCGATTAAGTAAAAAAAAACAACTGTTACAACAACACAACATTATGCAACAAAGCAGCTCCATCGCGAGTGTTGTATTTTACAATCTACCTAATAGCACTCGCAATCCCGCCAGCCCATATAAAACTCTGCAGACATTAGTGACAAGAGAAGGGGTAGGCTTACGCACATAATAATAATGCTTAACGCTTTCCATAAGGGTAACAAGAACTATAAAATCACTTACTGCAGTCAAACGAGGGTACCTGTCCCAAAAATCTCTTGTATCTGCTTTTTGTTGCACAGCGTTGTCATTCTTCTGTTCATCTGTAACTAATGTGCTTTTCGGTTCTGCATTCACTGAAGCTGCAGTCTGTAAAACAGTTGATTTGTACTTGGGTGGACTTAATAAACAGGTATTGCTTTGCCCACAGTGCGAGTCGTGTGCATCTAATTGAATCATGAAAATAGATAAAAATAGTACTGCAAAAATCCACATGCGATTCATACATATCCTTGTTTTAAGATGGTTGTTTTATACTTTTTTTTACATTCTAGTTTTTTTATATAATCACTATCCATCATTTCAGTTGTTATTTCAACTGCATGACTTGTGCCAATCCTTGCCAAAATAAGCGCAAACGAAAATGAAACAGCACACTATTCACTTTTACTCAACAAAAAAATCTTATAGTCTTCTATAGAATGATTACTTCTCAAAATATAAAGGGATATTATGAAGCTACTCACAAAGACATTATTATTAACCTCTATGATCTCCATTTCTGCAATTACAGCTAACAATACGATACTCAATGCCCTCGCCCTGTGCGCATCATTGCCTCAAACTACCGTCATGAGTCATGAAAACGCTTTTGAATACACAAAACAAGCATTACGTGCAACCTCAGATGGCGATTATGAAAAATCTTTAGCAACAATTCTGCATGGTTTAGAAAAATTTCCACAAAGTTTTACACTGCAAACATATCTTGCTATATCCATTGCTCATTTTTCAAAATTATATAACGAACCGTTCAAAAATATATTAGAAAAAATATCAAAAACAGTTTTTGATAAACTCATGAACGAAGTTGACGAACAACCAAAAGCAGACAGCTACAATTTTAAAAATGAATATTTTCATCGCTTTGGTATGTATCTAGAGCAATATGAAGCTGGCATAGCAATGATGTATGATTATTGGAGAACGCCTGAATGGACTCATTATGCTGCAACTGCATATTACCGCCAAGCAGTCGGCGCAACCTGCCATGCAAAAGAATTATTATTGAAAGGCAAACGCAAACACGCTTTGATACAAGCACAAACCGCACTTGTTGCATGGGCCCAACATTTTAATTACGCAGATGCCTCCCATAATGCTTTGGTTCATTATGCCCTTGCATTAGGCATTTTGGGATACAGACAAGAGATGATGCATGCTCTCCATCAAAGCGCTCATTTAATTAATAAAGATCTCGATTATATTGAATTTCAAGAAATAATAACTTTTATTAATGCGATAACACCAACGCCGAAAAACTAAAACATAGGAATATAAAGCCACCTAGAAAGCGCAGCATCATATACCAATAACATCATATCTTTTACTGTAAACACCGCAGTCATCGCTCTAATCATATTCGTTGCATGTAATGACTGCATACCTAAACATTGTTCAACTGAACGAAATAATCCCTCAGACATTGCAACTCCACACCCAATTGTTGTTACTAGATTTACTACACGCTGCCGATTAGTAGGCATGCTTGCATGCAGCCTTCCCTCTGTGGGTGCATTCGCCCTGCGCATTCGCGCAGCTCTTAGCCGTCCTTGCCATATTCTAACAATATGTGCTTGTGCAGATCTCAGCTGTCCTTGTGTCGGTGTATGTGTGACATTATCCTGCTGCAATACAATGGCATCCATTCGTAACATCATCAAAGATACACTAATTGCTACCAAAACTCGTATACGGTTCATAACTATATCCTTTCTGCATTCTCTTTATTATATACAATGGCTATCTCGCCATTTCTGTTACTATTTCAATAGCATGACTGGTACCAATTCTATCTGCACCAGCTGCAATAAATGTGCACGCTGTCTGATAATCGGAAATCCCTCCCGCTACTTTTATTTTAATAGCTGAACCGACGGCTGCACGTACCAATTGCACATCTTCAACGGTTGCGCCACGAGGCCCCATTCCAGAACATGTTTTAAAAAAGTCGGCACCCGCTTTTACCATGACTTCCGCTGTTTTTTTAATCTCATCTGCCGTAAGATATCCCGTTTCAGGTATACATTTAACAATAATATGGGGATTAACAGCGCGCACGCACAATATAAGTTCCGCCATAAAAAACCGAAGATCCTCCCATTTCTCCTGCTTTATACATGCTACATTAAGAGAGATATCAAGCTCATCTAAAAAACAAATCGGTCATTGGACTAACAACGTATTCAGTAAATAAAACAGCTCCTATAATACGCCCCACTGCTTCAACTGTGGAACCACCCAAAAAACTATTACGCTTACGCATGTCAGGATGCGATTCTTGCGTAGACACATCCTCGGCCAACCTTGCATGCAATATCTCAGTCGCCTTACTTACTTGCTTTTGCTCTGGTTTTGATGATAAATGGGTAGACTTGGTTAATTCGGTATCTGCCGATGAAGCTGTTGTTGGTAAAATAGCTGCATCAGCCCCGTGATGTATTATAACAAACGCTGCTAGGGTGAATAATAGTTGAACATTTTTCATCTATATCCTTTGCTATATTAGCTATTAAAAGAGTTTCACCAAAAGCACACAGTAAATCTTATTCTGCATGATCACCTATTTTATCAAAACAAAAACAAAATAACACATGAGCCTCTTTTGCTCGAAACAAATAAATCCTATAATCTTATACTGCATAATTACTACTCAAAAAACATGAATGGATCAGGGCAAGCACTATGAAAAAGAAACAATCAAACAATTTTACCACGCATCTAGATGGTCCAATTCTCGATATGGTCAAAGTGGATTTCGCTGACGGAATTGATTTTAATCTGCATCCTTTTTCTTTACCCATCATTAAAAATTTAACGGAAATTAACTTTCCCACACAAGTCACTTTTTTTATCGGTGAAAATGGGACTGGAAAATCTACTATCCTGGAAGCAATTGCTTACCACGCAGGATTTGGGTTAGAAGGTGGTAGTAAAAACATCCATTTTAAAACTTCCTTTGAGAAAACGTATGCGGCGGCGCAACTACTTGCCGAACAACTCACCCTTTCATGGAGAAAGAAACCAAAAAATGGTTATTTTTTCAGAGCAGAAAGTTTTTTTAATATTGCTAATTATATTGATACGATGGCCGGTCCCTATGGCGATGCGGAGGTCTACGCTCCCTATGGAGGAAAGTCACTGCATGAGCAATCACATGGAGAAAGCTTTCTTTCTTTTTTTAAAAACCGATTGTTCAGTAATGGCTTTTTTATTTTTGATGAACCTGAAGCAGCCCTTTCTCCTCAACGGCAACTATCGTTGCTGGTGATTTTGCATGAAATGTGTAAAAATCCTGATGCTCAATTTATCATTGCAACGCATTCACCAATCCTGTTGGCATATCCAGGTGCCACTATTTATTCTTGCGACACAGGTAAGCTTACTTCCATCGGATACCAAGAGACGGAACATTATAAGCTCACCAAATATTTTCTAGATAATCCTGAACGATACCTGCAACAGTTGCTTAAAGACTAACTCGACGCCTAAAACTATTTTTATTGACTTTGCTTTGAGAGCCACAATAGTATGTCAAAAAAGATAAACCCATTAATCAAAGGAAGAGTACGTCAATGAAACAAAAAGTTTTATTATTACTGTCACTGTTAATAATAATGTCCCCCTGCGCTCTGGTTGCAAAAGGAGAGTCAAATTCTGCGGTTAACGCTATCTTAGAAAAAGCAAAAACTAATCTTGCAACGTTATCTAAAATGGCTCCAAATCAAAGTAAAGATGCACTTATTAAAACATTATCTCAATCAAAAGTAATATCGAGCAACTGCTGCTCATCATCCACGGTTAGTTGCTGCCCTACTCCTACTAGTTGCTGTCCGGTAAGCCCTAAAGGTGCCACGGGAGCAACTGGTATGAAAGGCGTTACTGGCGCAACGGGAGCCACTGGTGTTACGGGTGCTACCGGCGCAACTGGACCTTCTGGCAACTCTAACATGTTGATTTTTAGAGCATCAGGAGCATTTGTTCTTCCTCCCAACGTTACGCAATTTCGTGTAAAAGCATGGGGTGCTGGTGGTGATGGCGGACCAACTATGATAGGTTCACCAACAGCTCCTTCTGATATTTGTTCTGGTGCTGGAGGAGGAGGTAGCGGATACATTGAAGCAATCGTATCAGTAACTACCATGCCATATACTGTTACTGTCGCAGCCAATTCTTCGTTCAATTCAATTGTTACCAATGGAGTTGATGTCACGATAACAGCCGTTAGTGGATCAGATGCTCCCCTGAATGTCTTCCCCGCTTCTCCAGGAATTGGAGGAACTGGCGGAACAGGATCTACCGCAGTAGGAGCTGCCGTAGTTTCTTCCTTTGTTATTGATGGAGAAAATGGTGAAGCTGCAATGGGATGCCAAGTAGCTCTTACTATGCCAAACACGCTGAGTTATATACTCTCTCCATCGGGCGGCCAAGGTGGATCTGCAGGTCTTGGCGGAACGGGTGGATTTGGCGGAATTATTCAACAAGACGGTTCAAATTCTATTGAAGTAGGGGCTTTCAATGGACAACGCCCTGGTGGTGGTGGCGGTGGACAAGCAGCAAGTTCACTCCCCGGAGAAGGCGGTAGAGGCGCTGCTGGCCTGGTGATTATTTATTATTAATCGATAGATTTCAATTGCATTATATAACAAAATTACCCGGATTAATCCGGGTAATTTTTTACATATTCTTAACAATAACAACCACCAGCGCAATCGCAACTCCAATTACAACAATATCCAGAATATGCGGAGCGCCAATGGCAAAGCATATATCATCGATAGTACTTACGATACGCAACGGCAACGCTTTATATTGGGAAATAACGATCACTTCAGGTTCTATAACTTTAACTGCTAACCGTCCACTTTCAACCGCAGCTTCAATGCTCCACAGATCTGCTGTTGTTTGCGTATGTGCTCCGGCGATCACAAGATTGGGCACCGGAGTTTTTTGAGTCGGCAAATACGGCTGCGTATTTGTTGTATTCACCCATTTTGGTTGTCGAGGCTTAATGCCTTCAGGACTAAATAACCACTCATGCCATACTTCAATTTTGACGATCGGAAAACTCCCAAAACCTCTGCCACTATTCGCTTGCCTGATCAAAAAATCTAATCCCTGACAATCACGTAATTGCGTTAGAACTTCTTCAATAAATTGCTCTTTGGTACAATGCATCAAAGGCAATCCATACACACGCCCTGGTTCACGAGCAACACAGGCGGTACCGGTCCACAATGATGCAATGCCATCGCCGAGAATCACATCTGATGACCATACTTGTTCTTGCGCAAACAAAGTAATATTAAATTCTGAATCTGCTGCAATAACTGCAGCGCGCTCAATTGGCCATAAAATTTTTTCCGAAAATCCTATTCTAAAAGATACTTGCGTATGCGGCCCATCTTGTATTAGCGATTCAAATAAGCGCAGTTGATCTTTTTTTGCAAGGTCTGGGGTGTGTCGTAAAATTTCTGCGGCGGCAAACGGCGTGACGGCCAAAACATACACATCTGCGTGCACAACCACTCCCGACTCCAAATGGGCCGCAGTAATATGTGTTCCATCAAAATCGAATGAACGCAACTTTTGCTCCCAAAAAAATGTAACCCCTTGCTGCTGTAAATGTGCTACCCATCGATCAAACCAACATTCGTTGCTCGGCGCGCGTAATAACAGCCAACAGTCGCTGCCACCGTGCGTCCATTCTGGTCCTTGATCGTCTGCTTTATGTGCATGCGATGGTCCTGACATAATGCATTTTCTAAAAAACTGCCCCACCTGATGCAGTGAGACATTGGTCCAATCCGATCCAACCCAGGGACCGAAGATAGATCGCCATGTTTTTGCTCCTTGCTCGCTCATCACGGATTGCCATTGCTCATATGCATTCAACCGAGCGTACTGCTCAAACGACCGGCGATTTGCTGTCCATGTTTTAAGCAGCAACCATCCCAACATAATTTTGTCCCACCACGTCATTCGAAACGATTTTGGTTTATCAAAAAGATATGAATCATCACAATCGGATCGGATCTCATCAGGAGCAACTGCAAAAAGAACGGGCCGCGAAAGGCCCTTATCATAGATGCTGCCCGTTAGATCGAAAGGGACCTGCTTCATAATATCAAAAACATTGTGATACCAGGGACCAAGACCATGCCAAGAATATTCCGATGGCATATGATCACCGCTATTGCGCGCGCTACGGAAAAATCCGCCCGCTTGCTTGTTCGCTTCATACACTACAACTGTATATCCCAACCGTACAAACTCATGCGCAACGGTTAAGCCCGCAACTCCCGCACCAAATACTGCAACCTTTTTCATTATTAGCTCCAATTAACCACGATCAATGTTATAGATACGTCTCAAGAATCTCCTTTTGTGTATACAAAAAAACGGGTGCTTTAAACAATAAAAGGTCGAGGGAATGTTTGGGCAACAAAAAAGCCCAGAGTATTACCCCTGAGCTCTATGATCAAAATATGTGTTTATATCTTATGACCAAATAGAAAGAATAACCGCAGATAATATGATACCCACTATTTGATAGCCAGAATCAATTAAAAACAGCTTTACTGAACGGCCTTCCCAAATAAAAACATCCGCCATTGTAGATGCCGCAAAGCCAAAAGCCACCAAAAGACCTAAGTGCAATCCTGACATAACCGTTTTTGAACCAACCAATACCACCAGGCACGCCATAGACAAAGCGATAATAGTATTTTTTAAGAAATTAAGGCCCATTTTGGTAAGTAATTCCGCTTTTGTAGGTGGAGTAATGATAACATTGTGCTTAGCAAGCTCTGCAATCCACATGCTGCCAAAAAATGCCCCAAACCACATAGAACCAAGAAAAAAGAAGATAAGCGAGCAAACCGCTACGGCTGCATAGTTAACCTGAGACAAAATAGTAAAATCCATAAGGATCCTTTCTCTATAAAACTAAATAAATAACGACCTATCTGTGAGTATAACTCATTACTATTATGCCCGCAAATGGCTTGCCGTGAGTTCGGTATTTGTAAGCCACGCAAAACAATATTATTTTTTTTCACTTACCATATCGCCAGCATGTCACGCTGTGATCATTGACCATGCCTACAGCCTGCATAAATGCATACATAATAACAGAACCAACAAAAGTCATTCCCCGCTTTTTTAAATCTTTCGATAAGGCATCACTTTCAGGTGTTGAAACCGGCATCTCTTTAGCAGTTTGCCAATGATTCACAATTTGCTTACCTCGTACAAAATGCCATACATACGCATCAAAAGAACCAAATTCCTTTTGGATCTGTACAAACACCAATGCATTGGTGCGTGCTGCATATATTTTCAATCGATTACGAATAATTTCAGGATTTTGACGCAATGCTTCCAGCTCATCATCATTCATGCATGCAACTTTATGGACATCAAAGTTATAAAACGCCTTTCGATATCCATCACGCCGCTTTAAAATGGTTTCCCAATTAAGTCCCGCTTGGGCCCCTTCCAAAATAAGCATCTCAAATAAATGCCGATCATCATGAGCTGGTATTCCCCATTCATTGTCATGATAATCGGCATAAAATTCTTGGCCCTGTTTGCCTCCAAAGCATCTATTAATATTCATTAATCATCTTTCATCAAAATTGAGTTCGGTATCGTTTTCTCATCTAAAAATCGTAATACATTTTCAAGATCATTTCTCAGTCAAAAATTTTCATCCCATCTTCCGTTCCAGTATGATAAGCATCATTTCTGTATAAACCTAAATAAAACGACCTATTGGTGAATATAACTCATTAGCATTACGGCCACAAATGATTGAAAACGCGTATTAATCACTTATTGCCATCGTTTGATGGTTTTACAAATTAACTCTGCAGCTGACAATAAAATAGAAAGATGAGCAGCATGAGGAATAATTTGAGCAATCGATTGCTTTTTTACCAGCACCGCTTTTTCTTTATAGTCGACTATTTTTTCTGCATTCATTTGTTCATCTTGATCACCAATATACAGCGCAATAGGCTTATTCAACCGTGCAAAAACAGAGTTCGTATCATAAGGAGTTGTAGCTGATGACATGGTATATGTGTAATAGGGCACCATGAATGGATCTGCTAAAATATCTGGTGAATAATTAAAGTACACTGCCGGAGTATGTGCACAAATTCGCCCACCTGACATACCGCCAAGTATATATACCCAAACGCGGACATTTTTTACAAAACTTGTCCTTGGATCGACATGATCCTTAAGTGTTCCTGAATTTGGTCCCAGATAAGGGGCTAAACAAATGTATCCTGCAACGTATGACGATGGCACATGTGCACCGTAATTTAAGATAAGACCAGCGCCAGCAGAGTGACCAGCAAGATAGATCTTTGCTTGGGGATGTTTCTGGTGTGCAAAATCTATTATCGTATCAATGTCATAGAATAGTTGTTCAACCGTCGGAGCATCACCCCGTGGTCCCCGCGAATGTCCATGGCCACGAATATCTACCATATATGCACCAATATTATCGCTCATTGCAAGTTGCATCCCTACCCATTGATAAGCAGCATTAGTGTATCCTCCGCCACCATGATAGAAAATCACAACATTGCTTGGTTCTTGTTTTGGTAAAAAAGCATAATATGCCAGCTGAATGCCGTCAGTAGCTGACAAAAATTCTGGTCGTTGTAATGGAAATTCTGGAATAGATTGTATTTCTTTGTATGAAAATGGTTCAACACTCATACACGAACCTGCTGCAACAATCTGAGAAATGCTACACGATTAGTCACATCAAGACCATCTTCTATTGACCAGTATGCAGAAGTCATTGCCTGCAGATATGTCCAATCATAAATACGTTGTGCATCATACCCGAGCAACTGAGCAAAATCAGTAATGCGTTTGAAAATAATTTCATTATATTTATACTTCATACTTAATTACTCGTGCTCTTTCTCTGTAACATTGCCAAAGGACCGGCTGCTACTGCTTTTTCATTCAGCTTTTTACGTTGCCCTTCTCGCTGCTTTGATAAATATTGCGCATATTTTACCAATGGTGCCCCTTCTGGCTTCCAAAGTTGCACCTTGCCACGGTTATCATGGGTAACCATAAATGCACCATTCGGACCAAAAAGGACGTTGTCTGATTTCTTTTTCATTTTAAATCTGCGCAAACCCACTCCCGTCTTAACATCTCGTATAGACACCTGATCTACGCCACTTATCATAAGCGCACTATTATCTCGACTAAATGCCAAACATTGTATCTGCGGTTGTTTTGATTGCGATAACAACTTTTGAGAAGAAGCAGGATCGTATATACGTAAAATGGTATTGTTCTGATCTTGAATCCTAACATCAACTGCACCAATCGCCATAAGGCTACTATCTACACTAAATGCCACTGCATTCACGATCATATTTGAATTCATTGTTTTTTTATTAGCCATTGTATCCCAAAAAACATTTCCTTTACCAGTCTTTACATTAATAAATCTCCCACGTGAATCCACAATTATTGCAGATATTTTACTGTCAAAAGAGCTCAATCTACTCAGTAACAGTCCAGAACGAACATCCCATTTATGTAGACGATCACGTAGCGCATGAGAATTCTCCACCGTATCGCATGTTATGAGACAGGCATCGTCAGAAGTAATAACACAAGGACCATTAACCGCGCCGATTCTATGCAGTAACGCTCCCGAACTAATATTTATAATATCGGTATTATAAGGACCAACCACTGCAATAAACTTTTTATCAGAACTAATAGCCAAATAATTAATTGGTAGTTTATGCTGTACTGCGTCCAATAATCTTACATTAGCAGTATCCCATACAGATACCTCGCTTACCACCAGACCCCTTCCCTTATCCTTCTTAATCGCAAGATATCTTCCATTCGCACTCAAAGCTATCACATCTGCCTCCTTGCAAATGGTTTGCGGCACTATTGCGTGAACACTCACATCATATAGTGTTTCTGGCTGCACAAATGCAAACTTTTCAATATGCTTAACGAGTACAGCAGGAAGTTTGGCAAATAATTCTCTAAGATCTTCATCAGAATAGACTGGATATTTTTCTTTTTTTTCCTCTTCTTCCAAATGTGATACCGCAACGATATCTGTAATATCACATAAAGTATTAACCGCAGCATGCTGCAAAAAAGCAAATGCTCTTCCAAATAATGCTGCTGATTGCATTGAATGTGGCGTAAATGTAATAAGAACTATAAAACTCGTCTTATAACATCTTTTGATAATCATAATGCCTCAATTAACTACGCCTCGAAAAGCCCGCCAAGATTTTGAGCTAAGAACTCTTCCATTGCCGCAAAAAACACTAATCTGTTTCCCGGCTTTACAAAACCATGCCCTTCGTCAGGAAACAATATATATCGATGAGGAATATTATGTTTTTGTAGTGCATCTACAATCTGATCCGCTTCTGCTTGCACAACACGTGGATCATTAGCGCCTTGACCAATCAGCATCGGAATCTTAATGTTATTCGCAGAAAAGAGCGGTGACGCTGTTTTTAAAAGTTCTTCTTCAGTCTCTGGGTCACCAATGCGAATCCTCATCTGTATCAAAAAAAGCTTCCAATATGCCGGTATTGATTTGAAAAGTGTAAGTAAATTACTAACGCCACAAATATCCACAGCGCAGCAAAAAAGATCAGGAGTAAAAGCTGCCCCTGCGAGCGCTGCATAACCTCCATACGAACCACCACAGATTGCTATTTTTGTCGGATCAGCTATTTTCTGATCTATCAACCAATTCACCCCATCAACAAGATCAGTATGCATACTTTTGCCCCACTGCTTGTTGCTTACTTTGACAAATTCTTTACCATACCCGATAGAAGCGCGATAATTTATTTGCAAACATGCATACCCACGATTGGCAAACAGTTGAACTATTGAGCTATATGTCCAACAATCTCGCGCCCATGGGCCACCATGCACAAAAAGAACAATCGGCAAATCAGTCTTTGCAGTCGTTGTTGTCGGATAGGTGATATATCCATGAATATCCAAACCATCCCGTGCCTGAAATAAAATCGGCTCTGTTTCTGCTAACTGATAATTATACAGCTCAGCTTGATTAGCAAACAAAAATGTTGCCTGTTTAGCCTGCTGATCATACAAATAAAATTCCACCGGACGGTTGCTACTTACATAGCGCACTACCCACCATCGAAATGAATTATCATACGATATAATCTGCATATCTCCAGAGTTTATAGATTTCAATAGTGCAAAGTCATCGGCGAAACTATCATCAAACAGGATCGTATCACATCGTTCTCTATCGAAAAACGCACAAACTGGATTGCTGCTTTCCGGATGTAAAATAACAGAAGATCCAGCATCATATACAGGATCCTCTATCAGTACTTGCTTCTCTTTTGTATGCGCATTCATTTTAATCAAACAGGCCGTATTAGATTCTGATCCATCAGTCAGATATAACTCGTTATGCGCAGCTGCAAATCCAATAAATTGCCCACTAAGCGTCGCATCGATATCCCATGTTACAAGCTCTTGCCATGAAGCATTATTATCATCGCGATATAATAAAGTTGTGTTACCATCATCCTGCGTAACATACGCAATTCGTAGTTGTAACTGTTCATCTGCATACCATGCTGCAACATCACCTGGATTTTTTATAACAAGAGTCAGTTCGCCTGTCTGCGTATCAAGGCTGTACACATCGTGCCGAGTCCTATCATCTTTATTAAGTGCAATGAGCATCATAGTAGAGAAATACTTTGAATACCGTACTAGTTTCGCCTGCACACCATCGAACGGAGTTAAGTTTTTTGTGCACCCCGTTACGCAGTCAAGGCTATAAATATGCCAATTTTCATTACCATTTATATCCTGCAAATAGAACAATGTTGTATTATCATATCCCCACCAATATCCCTGAATACCTCGATTACTATCGAATGTTACCGGCTGTGCAACAGTAACCTGAGATATTGGTTGAATCCAAATATTCATAACCCCATTATATGGTGCTAAAAATGATATCATAGATCCATCAGGAGAAATTTTAGGATTTCCACGATCAGCATTACCAAACAGTACTGTACGGGGAATAAGATTGTCATTGATTTGATACATATCTTTTCCAGCTAAGATACTGAATAGCGTAGTAAATAATAGCGTTGTAGATAATAGCCATTGCATTCGTTTCATAATCACGATCCTCATTTAATAATCAATACACCTTGTACATTCCAAACGGTACTATACCAGATATTACAAAAACAGCATGTTATGGTGTGCCCTTACCAGGTCCACATTAAAACAGCATTGAATGTTAAATGTTATATTTAGGTTTAGCCGGACTGAGTACAATATACTGATTATTTGCTTGATCAGTAACAGTTAAGGTAAAGTTTTCATCAAAATCATCACATGAAACAAATAGTAGACCATTAACAGTTGTGTGAGGTTTAATAACTTGACTACGGAATGTTTTCCGTGAAAAATCAGCGTCTAATCGCTTATTTGATCTTGATGAACCAACACCATCTACAATAGCTGGAATAATAAATGGCCAGACGAATAATCCCGCCACGCCATAACCAATGGCACGTCCCACTGTGTTAGTATGAAATTTTTCAGCAACTTCTTGAGGTTTTAAACAATCAAAACTAAAGGTTTTAGTTGAAACACTGAAATAATGATCAGTGTTATTAGCAAGCGTTATTTGAATTGGTTGATATCCTTTAGCGATAACATTACGATCAAGATATCTTACGCAATCATCAACATCAAATACCTCGTAAGAAAAAGAGATTGACTGTTCTACTGATTGCGTTGTTGGCATAAGAGGCTTTAATGGCTTCGCTCTATAATGCGCACACCCATTTAATAAAATCAAAGACGGTATAACAACCGCAATAGAAAAAGATCGAATATTCATAAAAATCCTCATGTTTATAAAAAAAATAGCCACAGCAGAACCCCGCTACAGCCATCAATAATCTGCATAATGAAATAAACAGTTAGCTATCAACTATATTTTAGGACTAATATCCAGTGGATGAACTGTCCATGTAGACTGATTTTCTGCCGGAGGCATAAAAAGATAAGGGACACAATTATGAGAACGCTCCTCTTTAAAACCAATCATGTCCATAATTGCCCAGTATACTCCTCCATGTGCAACAATAAGAGTAGTATGCTCAGGATCTAAAACATCATGCAGTGCTCCGGCTATACGTGCTTTAAATTCATCGGGATGCTCACCTTTTCCTATCAGCGCTACATGATGCAAATCAATTGACATGATAGCTTTATCTTTCACAGTCCCTTCCAGGATACCCAAAGAACATTCTTTAAGCCCTTCAACTACCCGCACAGGTACACGAAGATGCTCATTAATAATTTCCGCCGTTTTATGCGCACGAACAAGTGGACTAGTAACAATACGTGAAATACCTTTTTCTGATAAGATTGACACCGCGCTACGCGCTTGGTCATGCCCCGTTTCATTTAATGGAATATCGGTCCAGCCTTGCCACACCTCTTTAAGATTCCAATCTGTCTGCCCATGGCGAATAAAATAAAAAGGAGCCAATGGGATAGTTTTTTTCATACTTCTCCTAGAAAAGCGTATAATAAGAATAAATCCATATATATTCATATTAGCACAATACCGCAGAACCCACAAAAGCCCCCGGTAAACATGGGCGAAGACTGGCGGCACTTTTTGCGCTAACTGACTTCTTTTAAACCGTGGTTGATGCCTCTAAAGATTCAGTTAATAGGGAACAATGCCCACCGCTACTTTGCATAATCCAGCTTAATTCCTGTATTTTTTTGTTTTATTTTGATCGTTTAGCTGTCTTTTTTCATCTAAAAATCGTAATACGTCTTCTAAATCAATTTGCCATTCAGAAGCTTTCAAATTGTGTTGCATGTCCAAGCCACGTGGTACAATAAAATCATAACACGTTGTTGTTGTAAAAAACTTATTTTTGAGTGGCTCTTTAATAAGTTCTCCAAAAAGAACCAGTTTTTGAATATATAATTTTTTCTCTTCTTTGTAGAAAGCCCATAATGTCGCCTGTGGTTTTTTTGTACGAGTTTGAATTTCCGTTACCAAACATGACGAATCATGATTTTGCAAACGTTTAATTCCTTCGATCCATTGTTGTTCATATACAGCTAAACTCCAAACATTCACGGGCATGTGAAATATTTCTCTAAATGTTCCTATCTCTATTACTCCAAAACAACATTTTACTCCAAAACAATTATGCGTTGTTCTTTGCAACACATGTATCAAAAATTTTTTCATAGTTTTCAAGTACCTATTTCTATTGTAAGGTCTTCATTATATGTTGCCCATCTACCAAATTTTCTATCAAACACTTTCCATACACCTCCTTTATGACCAGTTACATCTGGAGATATCCACTGATTTCCTTTCTTAAAAGCTAATTGTCGATAGGTATTAAATGGAGGATTTTTATCCAACCTATATCCCATTGTTTCTGCCATCTCCCTATACCATTTATTAGGATATCTCGGCGCCCCAATCTCTCGTTTGTGCTGCTGCCGAGAATTTGTCTCTTGCTGATGAGCAGCCTGTTGATTTTTATCGCAGTTTGATTGGTTTCTATTATTACCTGACTGCCGCTTACCATGTTGTTGCTTTGAAGCATGATTCTGCTGTTTCGGAGCATGCGCCTGTTTTGCTAACGTATTATTGTTAGCAGAAAGCTGATTATTATCAATTGAAGACGCACTAAAACTAACCCCTTCTGGCGTTGTCAAAACGTGATCAGGAGTAGCTGATGAAATTTTATTAGCAAGTGAAGCAGCTTTTGTCTTTACTGCTGTCTTTGCTGCCTTGAAAATATCATTAAGTCCGCCATGCAGCTTATTTTGCGCCACCCAATGAACTACAAATGCTGTTGTGCCTTCTACTGCACCACGCACAGAAACTTTTTGTTTCGATAGTTCTTTAATCTGCTCTTTAACTGGCTTAAGAAATTCATCCCATTCTGTTTGCCCTGCATGGTAAGCGTGCAACGCATCAGCACCAACCTCTGCAACGTTTTCTAGCAAACACAGTAAATGATACGCAAAGACGTATTTGCCAGCAACAATGCATGCTGCAGTTTCAATCGGATGGCCTATACAATGGCTTACCGCCCCAATAATCCCTTTCGCCGTTCCTTCAAGAACACCTTTAACAACATCAACCCCACAATCAAGAAAAGCGTAACAAAAGTCGATAATATGAAATGATTGTTCTGGCAATCCTACGTGATTGTATTCACGTGCTGCATCAACACACCCAACAAGACCTTTAGAAAAATCTTGTTGGCGCACACGAAGGGACGGTGCATGGTTTTGGTAAACAATTTTTTCTAAAATATCTATACAATCTTGATGCGCTAGTTGTTGTAGTTGATCGCCATAACAATGATCATACGCAAGAACGTCATAATTATAATCCTGCAACAGGTCGCCAACTGGTGTTGCTATCTCATAAGAACGACATTCATACACAGCCCCATTATTCTTAATCTGTTCAACCAGTTCTTTACGAAGTCCAAGTTGATCACTATTTTTACATGCATAATCATACAGAGCTGCTTCACCTTCTGATTTTTGAAAACCATCGCACCTCTCGCTTGCATCTATTATCAATTGCTCTTGTTGATCAAGATCGTACACAAAATGATTACCGGTAGTTGCAAACATTGAACCACCAGATGAATTTTTGGATGAATGCTTGCTTGAATGACCAGAAAGATCAATATCCCCAGATCGATGCAGTGAATCAACTATGTTCACTATTTCATCAGGGACTTCGCTTGCATTACTAAGCACACAACTATAGTGTACGTCTTGCATTAATTGCACATCAGAGAAACAACGTTGCGTAAAATCATCAGAACGATCTGTTATTGTATGACCAAAATCATTGTTTGGCTGCTCATGCTGACGATCAAAAGGTTGTGCTGTTGCAGGTACGAATGACGCAGATGATGTATCGGCAGTAGTTTTTTCGCACGCTACAAGATTTTCATCTACCGCTGGCACATGCGCTTTACTCGCCGCAGCTGGTAGCCTTTGCGTACGCCCTCCTGATACTGCCGTCTCCCCATGATTTTTTGTAACTTCTTCCGCAAACAGTGCAACCGTTTTTTGCCCTTCCGCTGAATGATATGTTGCATATGCTTTCTTGCGATGAAGATCATAAATAATCCCTACGGCACCACAGAGCAAAACGCCAACCGTGATGCCAACGGGACCAAAACTAACGCCTGCGCCCGCTCCGGCAGCACCAAATGGCACACTAAAACGAATAAACGCTCCCAACGCCAATGGGATATTATGCGTAACAACGCCCTGCTTGCCTACTAAAAAAGTATGTGATGATTCAACTTGAAGTGTGCACACTCTCAGCGGTTCTTGCACTAAAACAACTTTTGAAACCGTTACTGTTTTACTATCTCGACATAACAACTTGTCGCCACTACGGAGCTTATATACTTTCACCCATTTTTTATCAGAAATTCGATAAAACGGTTGCACTGAGGAACACACGATTGGCGATGAATCGCGCAGAAAAAAGAGACGGCAATAAGAATCTGTTTGACTAAATCCTACCCCCTCTACCCACCGTTTAGCCCATTTCTGTTTCATTGCATCATACGCAGTCACTCGTTTCCACGTGGACATAACAATCAAGTTAGCAAGGCGATAAAGTGGCATCAGCTCTTTACCATTTTTCATGGTAATAAGCGTATCGGGCGCAAATCCATGCGATTCAATTTTCTGCGTAGCGCTGAATAAAACTAATGAAACTAATGTAAACAACAAACGAGTAGAGCTTCGATTAAACATGACCACCCTTTTTATAATTCCGCCGAGGAAAAAATCACCACAGTAATTACACTTGTACAAAAAAATAGGACGCCTGAAAAAGAGAATGATTAAAAATCCTGCAAAGTCTTGAACACAAACAAGGGTGTGATGCTACTCATCACTATTTAAACAGACAAAATTAACAGAACATGTAAATCTGCTACAGTTAAATGAATACACTATAAAACCCCCTAACTATCATTTTTTACGAATAAAAACTCATGATTCAAAAACCACCTATTTCCGACCAATCAATCATCGAATGCCTCAATACCTATTACGATATTAACGTTACTGCGTTGACCTTTCTCCCTTTAGGCGCAGATGAAAATGCTGCTGTCTACAAAGCGCACACGCAAGATTCCTCTTATTTTGTAAAACTCAAACGTGATCATAATGAGATCGGCGTTATCATCCAAACATTGTTGCATGAAGCTGGCATTAAACCGATTATTTCGCCGGTCAAAACAAATACTGGTCAGCTAACGCAACACGTCCATGATTTCACGGTTATTGTGTATCCCTTCATTGAAGGACAAGATGGATTCAGCTGCGCCTTAACCAACGGTCAATGGATTACACTCGGCCAATCGTTAAGACTGGTTCATGCATTTGATGTGCCGCCCGTAATCAAAAACCAGATCAAACAAGAAACCTACTGCCCAAAATGGCGTGAAGCGGTGAGATCTGTGTATGCGCATATTGATGATCAATCCATCCATGGCGATGACATAACCTTGCAGTTATTAACATTCATGAAAGAACATAAAAACATCATTCAACGCTTGGTCGATCGCGCGGAACAGTTAGCACACAAAATACAAACGCAATCTCCGCAAATGGTACTGTGCCATGCCGATATTCACGGTGGCAATGTATTAATCGAGAACGATGATACTTTTTATATAGTTGATTGGGATCAACCTATTATGGCGCCAAAAGAACGTGATCTCATGTTTATCGGCGGCGGTGTTGGAAATGTTTGGAATGATCCGCATGAAGTAGAACTGTTCTATCTCGGTTATGGAAAAACTGAAATCGATAGGGACATTCTTGCGTATTACCGACACGAACGAATTGTAGAAGATATTGCATTTTATGCGCAGGCATTGCTTTTAACAATAGATGGTGGGCAAGATAGACCAGTAATGTATAAACATTTCATGGACATGTTTGAACCACGTGGGGTCGTAGAAATAGCGTTCGCTTCTGACACAACCATATAAAAAATCCCCGATAGCTTTCTAATTTTAACGTGACTTCGATATAAGACACTGGTAAATACCTTCGAATAAAGAAATTTTTTGTCGCGCCCTATGGCCGCACAATTTTCTGGATGGCGACGTTCGCCAAGGCTCTCTCACCATGACAGTTAGAGAACGCCAATAGTACTAATAATATTTATCTCTACTTCATAGTCTTACTTTTCGAAGATGTCACCTGCCTTCACTGCCACCTGATCCAAAACATAAGGCATCGCCTACTCTGTCATGGTGAGCGTATGCGTAGCCATCCAGAATTCGTGCGCTCAATCTGAGCGCGACATAATAGTTTTCAAAGCTGTTACTCCGAACTCACGTTAATTTTCAGGAGTACGGGTCAAAGCATCATGCCAGACCGGAATGAAATCACACTTAGCCTATCTCTTGGGCAACATCAACAATCGTAGGTTTTCTATAAATATCAGTTGTTCCAACTTCAATTAAAATACCTGGCACAAATTCAAAGTGACGATCTGATAACGCTGGGTATTTTTTCAAAGAATTTCTAAGACGAACCGCGCCTTTAATACATTCGCGCAAGGCATCCTTAAGCTCTGTGTCTGTGGTTATAACGATGACAGGAACTCGTGCTGCATGATCCGGTAATGAATGGCCCATAAGAAGCCATTCAATAGCATTTATATCAGCCAACTCTCTATGCTTCTTTTTAAAGACGTCTCTATTAGCAGCCATTCTTCCAAATAGTACAGACCCTGGAACATCAAAAATCTGACGAGATCCAAGATAATATCCTGCTAATAAATCCATAATAATATCTTGGGTCGCTTTATTTTCCGTCCACTTATCGTGCCTAAAAAGTTCATTCCAACTAAATATCACGCATAATTCATAAAAATATACACTATTCTTTCCATCTGCCTTCAATGACCCAAGCATACCTCTAAATGCCGTATCAATCCCCAAAACGCTTACATGAAATTGGTATTTTTTTAATTTGCCTTCCACAGAATCAACAATCTGAATAGGATCGATTTGTGTCTCAAAAAAATTTTTTAGTTTTTCTAATATTTGATTAAATTCTAAATCTAGAGATTGCACACACTCATCTGTTTCACCTAAATTGTCTATAAGCCCATCAATATGACCCACTGGCGGGAAACATGACTTAAATTCTTCAGGTTTTTTTTCGCACGTCTCTTTAGCAAGCTTCCCTTTACCGCAATATTCTATTAACGAAATTATGTTTTCTATACCATCATAATCATCTTCAAAATTTGGTAAGATTTCACTAATCAATTCCGATATCGTAGAAACATTATTTTGTCCCTCGTCTAATGATTTTCTCTCGATCTCTAAGTTATTGGGATCAACTTGAGCATAGCAATACGCACTTTTAACTCCGTTATCAAGAAATAATAATTTTTTATTCATATCATCCTAATAATAATACGCTAATAATTTGCCACACCATAGTATGCAACTCTTTTTGTAGGATCACTTTCCTGCCAATAAGCAGCATACCGATCACCACATGAAAAATGCCAATACTCATATGTGTAATTAAGCGTAAAGGCGATACAACTTCCAAATGGTTTTTTTTGCAATCGAACTGCAGTTGCATATTTTACAATCGTACTACGTCGATTAAAATTCGGATTAGCTCTTATTATCAGAAGCATTCTTCAATCTCTGACGTGATGACTGTTGATGAGATTGTGCTAAAACCGCCGCTCGCACCAGAGATGGCGTTCGTAGCCTTAAAATTTTTAACCTTGCGCCAAAACCACGTTCATGCCCATCTCTTACTACCAAAGAACGATCTCCACCGCCAACTACACCACCATGCCCAAACCATGACAACCAGCGCATGTTAAAGGCACTCGCAATTCGTCCACTTTTTTCCAAAGCTCGTACCAGTATTTCAGTACCACCACCATTACCAAGACCAGCCGTTATAAGACGAGAAGGATGCGGAAATGATAGGTACTTAATATTTTTCCCGCGCCCGCACTGATTAATATCAATGGTTTGTGTCATTTCTCCAGAAGAGTTGTATACATTTATGGCATTTTCGCCTACTGCCGCAAGTGACTGCCCATCTGGACTGAAGGCAACTTTATATGCAGCTGTGCCATTACTATATAATTTTTCTCCCGTAGTGGCATCAAAACATAGTGTACCTGGCCAAGCCGGATCACTTACCGCTACCGCAGCTCTGGCTCCATCATGATTTATAGCCATTGAGGCTACATGAGTACGATAGTCGCCTAATTTAGCACGCAATTTTCCAGTAAGGGCATCCCATACCAGTCTCTTGCATGGAAGAACTTTTTTTACTAAATTTCCATAATCCCAGCCTACTATCGCAGTCCCCACATCTGCTAAGATAGCAGTATCATCGCCACTAAACATAATATCCTTCACATACCCATTTCCGCAAAAAATACTCTTTCCCCCTCCAGAACCAACTTCTGTTATACACATTCCGCCTCCCTTGATCCCCATCACAACAGTTTTTCCATCTGAACTTACGGCCAAAGCAGTGCTATCTATCATTTCACGTTTACCAGCTTCCACCCATGTATCTAATAATGTAGGCTCACCGCTAATATCAAAAACAGATATACTGCATTTTACCTCACCATCACAAAAAACTGTCGATCGCTTTACCACAAATTGACCATTCTGACTCACTGCACAATCGTGTAGACTTTCAATTCGATGTTCAGGAACTAGTGCTTCTACATCAACGCTACACAAAGAAACTGGCTCAACGGACGGCAACATTTCTTTTATTTTCTTGTACGCAACAGGAACCAAGCGATGCACCTTGCACAAAATACTATCTATCTCTTCATCAGAATACGTTTGACACGATTTTTCTGGGATAGAACCATCCCGCTCTGCTGCTGATTCTATTGCATGCGCCAGTAACATTAATAAACTTACGAATGTTATCTGTATATACCGTTTTCTTATAACCATAACGCCCTTTATGTTGTGTTGCTTATCGTGAAATTGCATAAAATATCTATCGTAAACATTAAGATAATAATTTTTTTCTCAATACTTGGACTAATTCAGGAAACTCTTTTTTATCATAATCTCCACCAAAATGCCCTTGATGAGTAAACTCATAATATTCTGAATGTAGTTTTTGATGAACAAGTCTTGGTTCGTCTATCGGAATCCATGGATCATCGGTAGATGCGAATTGGATAATCCATTGTTGGTTGTTTATGATAGCAGACCAATTCCAGGGACGATTAAAATAGCCACTTAGCTTTTCGCTTTCAATACCTAAATCGGTGGCATATCCGCCAATCAGTACTGATCCCAGCAGCGTATGATTTTCGGCGAAGCGCATTGCAGCTATCGCACCGGTTGAATGTCCAACAAGCACTGTATGCTGATCTGCTTTTAGTTCATTTTCCAAAAAAGGAATCCAATATTTTTCTCGTGACAGTGGAGCATCTGGAAATTGTGGCGCAAGAACCATGAATCCCAGCTTCTCTAATTCTGTTTTTGTATACGGAATCCAGTTGTCTTGAGGACTACTATCACCATTACCATGTATTAAAATAATTTTTATCTTATTCATCGACAGTACGCTTTCGTTAAAGATAAAGACGATATAACGAATAAGGAGTATAACAGAATGTTACATGTACCGTGAAACTTATCATGAGAAAATATACCGTACATGCTAACGACTGCTCAGCATGATTTCATACAGAAGAAGCATCGCTCTCTCGATGTGTGTATTGACTTCCTTCAATAACTGCGAGTCGACAGCCGTATAAAACGGAGGCTTACAGCAAGAGATTCTCTGTTCATTCAAAGTCCCTTGCTCTTGCAAAGATTTAGCAGGGAGTTTCCAAAATCCTCCCAGACTATGATACCTCATTCTTCCTCCGTCATAGTGCATAATGCATGCAATGCGCATAGTCGCATCATACTGATACTCTGTTGCGCAAGACATGTTCCCACTTAACGGCGCAGAAAAGCATACATAGTCGGATGTATAATATTTCTCAATAAGAAAACTATCGTCCCTATTTTTCCACCAATACGCATATTTCTTATCTGGGTGTTTTTCCAAAGTAGCAATGGGCTCCAAAATCATCTGTAAGACTGTATCAAGATCTTTGTTTGCTACGACGATTACTCCATTTGCTAAACTCTCTTTTCTTGGCTTGATTACATACAATTCACCCGGCATCTCTTGTTGTATTTGTTGTGATAACGATACATCATATTTCTTAGGATAGATTCTCCAATCTGCTTTATACTGCTTGAGCTCATCGTTATAATCAAACAGCGCATTCATCTTATATTTGTCATTCCAATAAGGAAAGGTCGCTGCATTGAGAAACAGAATTCCCGGGCAGAGCTTGCGATAGTAGTCAAAATTGCCAACAATGTCCAAATCGGCGTAGACAATTCCTGCGTAAGAAGTTATACAACAAGGATCAACAGAATGTACTTTTGCACATTCTAAAAATGTCGAATCTTGTAAAAGAATTTTTACCGACGGCACAATCTGCCACTCCTTTACTGCTAACGATCTTTGTAATGGCGGATAGAGCAACCCTGCTGCCCATTTTTTTATTGGAAAGAAAGTAAAAAAATCTGCAATCTTTGGCGAAATAGCTCCATCTTCTCCTGAGACATACAGATCGCCACTAAGTGCTGAAAGAGCCCCGTGCTGCACTTCGCAGATTTTCAGCCCATGTTCTTGACTGTATTTCAAGTCAGATACCAGATAAGAAACATCCGCCGGATACTGTAGTTCAGCATAGATAAGGATCCACGCAAAGTTGATGAGGATGATACACGAGAGGAACAGTTTGTTCATAGTCAAAATTCCTTAAACATTTGACACCTTCGAAAAACAAATCATACAATAGCTCCATGATTGTTCAAAAAATTTTATTCCTATCAATGTCTCTTTTATGTGCATTGCAACCTCTACAGGCAATGCCTCTGGCAGAAGACTTTAAACACGTTGGTTATAGAGAAATCTGTGATAAGAAGCAGACAGCCGCAACGTTTGATTTCTTGTATGCATGTTTTGATGAGCTCATAGATTTTTTTCAGACAAATCCAACCTGGGCACAAAAATTATATCATGCAAAAGAACGTTTTATTCGCTCAAAAGAGAGAGGTTACTACTCCACTGATTTTTTTGGTTTTTACGACGAATCTGCCGTACCAGGAAGAAGCCAAATCTCCTTCTATTATTCAATCCATTTCCATGAATTTATATGCACCTATTATCCTGAACTTAACGATATCCCCGAAATCAGCTATTTCTTGGCGTTGTGTCGCGAGATTCAAAATTCATATGCACATGTATTTAGTGAAGCAGCAACTGCATTAGATTTGGAAAGTCTTCTATCTTGGGAATGCGCTAACCCTCCTATTCTTTTGAAAGTAATCAAATATCTTCCTTCTTACATGGCCACAAAACCTCACTACGATGGTACTGCATTTTCTCTTTTTCTCGATAGCACAGACAACGAGTCGCTGCTGCTTTCTGCTTATAAATCCTCACTGACTCCCGATGACTTTTCTTCTCCCGTAAAAACCTGCTGTCAATGGAATAGCCGGGATTCTATTCTGCTCATCCCGGGTGTGCTGCTCACCGAATTTTCTATCTACCCCACTCCTCATTTTGTCGCCCGCAGTGGCAAAATGCGATATGCCACCATTGCATTCGCCATGAGACCTCACTACACTCCTCAACAAAAGGCACTTACGCCCTTGCCGAATGTTAATCGTTGAATAATTTTTTTTACCTACCTATGATGCTATAAAAGCATTGCACAATCTGCCTTCGCCAAGGCTTCCGACTTCGCCAAGGCTACGACGGACAAGACGATGGACAAGACGACGGACAAGCTGGCGGACGAGTATGAAGCTAAAACTAAAATAAGGGATTTTCGTATGTTCAAATTTAAATGTCTGATTTTTCTTTTCACCGCACATTCTTTGTACGCCTTAACAACGCTCAATGTAACCATAAGCTCAGATAATAATCCTGGTGGCTTTGGAGATATTGGCGATCTGAGATATTGCTTGAACACCATGAATGAAGCGCTCAACACAACGCCTGATGACTTTGCGATTGTCTTTGCCAGTCCAATGACTATTCAACTCAATGGAATCCTACCCATTATTAATAACTCTTCAAACCCGGTGACTATCACCATTGGTAATCCAGGCTCTATTCCTACCGTCACCATTGATGGTAACAGTGGCGCTTACCCAGGATTTTTCATTCCAATGGGGAACGTAATAATCCAAAACATGATTTTCCAAAACCTAACCGCGCAAGGAGGCGGTGGCGGAAACGGCGGTGGAGCTGGTGGTGGTGGCATGGGGGCCGGAGGAGCGATTTACGCACCTCAAACCTTTTTAAACGGTTCCAATCCTGCAATCACGTTAATAAATGTATCGATCAACAGCTGTTCTGCTATTGGTGGAACTGGAGGAAACAATTTAGGTCCCTCAGCTTCAGGCAACGAGGGTGGTGGCGGTGGTGGTGGCTTTAGTGGAAATGGGGGTTCCATTTCAAATACCGGAAGTACTGGCGGCGCAGGAGGGGGAGGTTTTGGTGGAAATGGCGGAGACATCACTTCTTCGACTGATGACATACTTGGTGGAGGGGGCAGCGGAGGCGGAGGCCTCGGATCTCGTGCCCTCATAGGGACGCTCACCAACCTCGGCAATGGAGGATTGGATCAATATTATGGACAAAATGGAAGTGCTTACGGCCTGACAATTACCGCCGGTTCTGGCGGAGGCGGTATGAATGGAGGAAATAATGCAGGAGGCGGCGGTGGCGGAAACTCGATAGGAGAACTCAACTTTGTTAGAGGTGGTGGCGGTGGTGGCAGCTCCGGGTCGAACGGCGTTGAACCTAAAGGTAATATAGCACCGGGGGGTAGCTCTGTACCGTCTGGTGGCATTGGTGGAGACGGAGGAGGAGGCGGCGGCGGCGGAGTTGTCGAAACAGAATCGTCAAATGAAGTGAGCGGCCAAGCAGGAAGTGGTGGTTATGGCGGCGGCGGCGGTGGTGGCGCAGGTACTGGCGCTTATGACGCATCATACACCGTACAAGGTGGCTCAGGAGGAATTGGCGGCGGCGGCGGAGGTGGTGGAGTCAACCAATCTGGCCTGACTCCTGCCGAAGGAGGTAATTCTCTTGGCGGAGGCGGTGGTGGCGGTGGTGGCGCTTCTAATGGTTTAAATGCCCTGGGCGGAATTGATATAGGAAACCTTGGTGGTGGATCTGGAGGATATGGCGCCAACAGCGTTGAGTCAGCAACTGGTGGCGGTGGTGGCGGTGGAGGAAGCGGTCTGGGAGGTGCTATTTTTGTAGATAGTAATTTGAATTTTACGATACAGGCATTCTCTGCAATTCCCACTACATTCAATACATTAAACAATACAACAATAGCAGGAAGCCATGGAATTGGTGGCGCTGGTGCTTCAGATGGTTTAGATGGATCAGCATTGGGAAATAGTATTTTCCTCCGCACAGGATCTTCTCTTACCTTCATGGCAGAGGATATCAACGATCTTTTGACACTCGGCGATCAAGTCGCATTCACCGATGATACAGTGTTTGGTGCAGGAGGAACGAGTGTTTTTGTCAAAGGAAATGGAACTGTTATTTATAATGGAACCACTGATTATCCAGGGACTGTTACCATCAATAACGCTAATTTTAAAGTGAATGGACAAATCGATACGGCATCAATTTTCGTCTGCAGAAACATTAGCGTTAGTACACAAAGAGGCACATTGAGCGGGATCGGGACTTTGACCGGAAGCGTCTTTGCCAATTCAGGAACAATCTCTCCTGATGCGCAAGCAACGCTTACTCTTGGCAGCTTATCTTTAAATTCAGCAGATCAAATTAATAACGTTCTTGGAAGCCTTGTGCATATCACCATCGATTCCACCAGCACGACATCTGTAGTCGCCGTTACTGGAGCTGCATCGTTAGCTGGCACCTTGGAGATCGATCTAGATCCAAACGCTCAGCCAGGAACGTACATAATTCTCACTTCGTCTGGTATTACCGACACTTTTGATTTGGTGACATTTACGGGCATAACTCCGAACTACTTGCTCTCTTATTTACCGATCGAAAATCCTACCTTTGTACAATTTGAGCTTTTAGATGATCAACCGCTGCAACCACCATCAAATTTTCAAGGTACGCAAAAGAAATTTAACTGTAGATTCCTCTATAATCAACTAACATGGACACTGAGTCCATCATCCCAAGTCACCGGTTACTTTATATATCGTGATGCAGAGAAAATCGCACAGGTAAATGCCTCCACAGATACCTATATAGATTACAGACCACTGTGTGGTACATCTTCGGTATATTCGCTCGTTGCATTTGATGGCAATGGCAATATGAGTACACCGGTTACCGTTACGGTTCCGTGATAATGAGATAGGATGCGCATTGATACAATGCGCATCCTGTTTTTTATTTTTATACTCGCCTGAATAACGCGCACAGATGCTCGCTTGCGCTTTATTTTTTGAATCAGAATGAGCAACCACCATCCATCTGTCCCCTTTCAATGGTAATTCTAAATGCAATACAACCGCTCAATGATTTTTTTCTTAAAATCCACCTGCAATCGCATATCTTCTCATCCTAAGTCTGACTCAAATTTCACTTGAGGGCATTTGACGATCTATACCCCTGAGGTACAATTATTAAGAATGCAACAGCATAGATAGGGTCTTTTAGGGTTATCCGTGTTCCAACAAGAGGCAAGCGCCTATTGTCAGACACAAATGAGGGGAAATTTTTCTATGAAATGCCATAATTGCTTTGTTCCATATCTTTCAATTATCCTCAGCTGCATGATTACTGTGTTGCCATTGACCCACAACTCCCTTTCTGGTGGGAAATCTCGAGTGGAAATTAACGATGTCAGCAACCTGAATCTCACACGAGTAAATCGTATTGTATCACCTACCACAATAGCCAAGCTGGTTAACAGAGTTGATGCAGCAAAACAAGCTGGCTTGAAAGTCTGCGCTGCTGGCAAGCGGCACAGTCAAGGCGGACACGCTTTTTACAAAGATGCCGTTATTATCGATACTAATAAGCTCAACAAAATCATCCGTTTGGATAAAGCAAAAAAAGTCATTACGGTTCAACCGGGCGTTACTTGGAAACAAATTCAACAGTTCTGCAATCCTCATAGCCTTGCCCTTAAGGTCACCCAAACAGCAAATATATTTACCGTAGGCGGATCACTGAGCGTAAATTGCCACGGACGCGATCCGCATTATGGCCCACTCATTGAAACGATTCAGTCGTTTAGAATTCTTTTAGCTGATGGCTCAATTATCCGAGCGAGCAGACAGGAAAATGCAGAGCTGTTTTCATTAGCTATTGGTGGCTATGGCCTTTTTGGTATAATCACTGAAGTTGATATTACGCTCACAGACAATGTTGTTTACCGCAAGCAAGCAAAGATTATACCGATTACGGATTATGCGGATTTCGTCAAAAAAAACGTAGTGCACAATACGGACGTTGGACTTCATTATGGTCAAATAATGTTCAAGGACGAAAAAATAATTAGCACAACCTATACCAAAACGAACAACTATAATAAAAAAGCGTTTCGCATCAATAAAGAGCGTAGTATTTTGACGGGAAAATGGTGCTTAGACCTCCAAAGGAAATATGGTTCATCTAAGGTATGTAGAAACTTCTTTGAATCTACTGCCAAGTTACGCGAGTTTATGCCGGAGACAACGTGTAGAAACGATGCAATGCAACACAGAGTAGAATGCTTAGAGCATGTATCAGAACATGACACCGATTTATTACAGGCTTATTTTATCCCACTAGACGCTTTACCACAGTTCATACAAACGTTAAAAAAATCCATACACGATGAAAAAATTCGGTTACTCAACGTACTCGTTCGCTATATACCAAAAGATAGTGAAAGCTTTTTGCGCTATGCAACAGAAGACCGTTTTGAGGTCGTTCTATTTTTTAACATTAACCGATCTACTTCAGATGTGGCCTATACGCAAGCGTGGACACAACATCTTATCGATACGGCACTCGCGTTAGATGGTTGTTATTATCTGCCTACTCAGCTCTATGCAACCGACACGCAAATTAGACAAGCATACCCAATGCTTGATGCATTTTTTACAAAGAAACGAGTGTACGATCCAAGCGAGTTGTTCATGAATGGTTTTTATAAGCGATACTGTGTGTGAGGCTGGACAACTTAAAAGCCGTGAACCCGACCAGCCAATAATGTTCAAGCGTCGTTCAGTGTATCGCGTATTTGCGTAACTAATGAATGCGCTCCCGTGACACCTCCAACAATACCTATAGCAAACAAAATCGAAGCGAATACCCTTGTAAAAATTGGAGCGTCAAATTCAATTTTTTGTCCTACCAACCTTGGAAGTTGCTTATGTGCTAGCCAAGCGCCACCAACGAAAAGAACCGTTGCACACAAAGCATCTCCTAAGCCATGTTTTTTTGGCGCTACAAAATCAGAACATTGGGCACTATTCATAGTAGCAATCAGAAAGATGAGAAATAGTTTTTTCATATGACTCCATTATAGGGGCCCCTACAGGGACAAATTAATATTTTTACAAAGAATACCGATAGCCTCTATTCTTTTATTTCAAAACGTAAGCATACATCAGCTGTATCTCCTACGTTTGTACACGAATAAGGTGCTTCTACATCAAGAACATACACACCTCGTGGCCAATAACCTTTTTCCACAATCCCATGAGCATAAATAATTTCGTACGTTGTCGGCTCCACAATAACCATCAAACTTTTCCATGTATGAGTATGGAGTTTTTCACATTCTCCCGGCTGACTTGATCCCCATAAAATACGTATCCAAGGATTTTCGAATACAACCAAATGTTGCTTAGGTGCTTGAAATACACCATCTTCATTCGACAGTGGACTGAGCGGTCTATAACTTGAAAAATCGAGATTCAAGTTCTTGGATTGGATAATAAAGTCATCAATAATTGGATGATTGTTGGGATTTTCTAACAAAAAACCAAATAGTTTCAGTAAATAATTCGTAGTGCAATGATCAACACGCCAAATGTTCTCCAAGCATTCACCGAGTTCTTTACTCTTTAATGTGACACTTTCGACATTTTGAGCACCTGGCAAAATATCGGAGAAGGTTAACAACCACAGTGAAACTATATAAATATACTTCATAATATCTCTCCTCATAGCATTATTGCATGATCAGGTTTTTCAAAATTAAGCGTAAATGCAATACAACTTCCAAATGATTCCTTTTTTTGAAATCCAGATGCAGTTGCATATTTTACAATCGTACTGCGTCGATTAAAATGCGGATCAAAGATTATCTCTGTTACTGACAATATTCCCCCTGGCTGAAGTGCATCAAAAATCTCTTGCATCGCTACATTCTTATCCCTAATTTCACCAAATACCGTCACTAATACAGCGCGATCAAATTTATTTTTTTCCAACTTTCCTTCCCCTATTCCCGCCTGCAAAAAGATAATATTTTGTAACTTTGCAACGTTCGCTTTTTGACGCACCTTTTCCAACATTCCCGCTTGAATATCAAGCGCTACCACCAAGCCATGTGGACCAACCGTGTGCGCAAGTGGAATAGTGAGTCTACCCGGACCACAACCAGCATCCAAAACAACCATACCTGGTATAAGTTTCAAATTTTTAATAATGGTTTCAGCTCGATTAATAGTAGAAAAAGGATTATCTCGCTCAACCAACCATGCCAACCACGTTGGACACGGAATCGTATAATAACGAGAGAGAATATTCCAAACCACACTTATCAAAATAATAAAACAAGCTAATCCAAGAATAATCTGTAATAACAACATGAATATATACTCCCTAATAAATCAAACTGTATACATGATATCTCAAAAAACAGCTCAATTGCCTATCAAATATCGTTCTATTTTTTTAATTTTGATCATATCTTTATCTCTGCCCATTAACTTGTACATTTCAATCAATTGCAATAATGGTAAAACGGGAATCTTCTGATCTCCAATTACAATCATATTACGACACTGCAGAAAATGATGCGTGTCATACCACTGCCCGTCCAGCCGTGATTTTATTTTAAAATTACTCATAATCTCAACAGAACAACAACTGATACAAAATCTACTCATTGTTGAATCAAAAATATCAGAAGGAGCATTGCCTGATAATGAAATTTTATAATCATGTAACGCACTATTTATCTTTAAAAGTCCATATTCGTCAGTCATAATATCAATATCTACAGGCTCAATATCTAAACCTTGAAGAGCCAACGCGGAACTTGCAAAATCACCCAATTAATATCTTCATGCTCTAAGCGCTTTGCAATTATTCTTAGTACATTACTAATATTCGCAAACGTGCTATTTTTATTCACTTTTTTACCCTATTTTTCATCTTCTTCAACAAAAAACAACCCCAAACAATAACTCTAACGGCGTATCTTAGCATGAATCAAAAAGAACGCGAAGAAAGAAAAAAGGATCGAAAGTAAACTCGATCCCCGCATATCATTCCTATTTCTTAATCACAAACCTTATCCTAATCCAATCAGCTATCAGCCCAAGAACTATCGGTGATATGGTCTCTTGCAAGATGCCATATTCACTCATAGCTCCCGTTGAACAACTCTGAAACCAATGGTTCATTTTAGGCAGATCAACAATAGTAGCATCTCTATTACCTGCTGAATCCAACGCTTTTTTAATAATGGGTAACTGTATACTGGACACAGTAATAAAATCCAAATCACCATTCATCGCCAACACTGGCACATGCACGGCACTCAGATCTGATACGCAGTCGTGTCCCAACCAGTAACGATAGGTAGGCGAATTAAAGAATGCAATCATGTCTTCCGCGTTTGACTCTTTTATAGCAAAAAGTAGTTTCTCTGTTTCTGCTTTTACCGTTACTGGCAATGATGCAAAGTATGCTGCCATAATTGATCTCATTGCCGCAGCTGCTGTATCGGCATCAGACTCTTGCTTGACCACACGAAGCAGCTTTTCGCGAACTTGCGCATCATAATCAATCAACTCTTTGCTTGCCCCATCCGCTTTTAACTGCATGCCAACTTGCGTAAGAACCTGTTCAACTCCCGTTACCATAGCTCCCGCCATGAGTATCAGAAATGAGACTGACTGAGATTGACGGGCAACCATCGCTGCTATCAATCCCCCTTCACTATGGCCAATCAGCCCAATAGCATTGCGATCAATTTCTTTTCTGGTTGTGAGATAATCAATGCCCGACTGAACATCTCGCGCCAAATCTTTGCTCGTTACAAAAGGACCAAATGCGCCCGTTGATTTACCTACGCCACGCTTATCAACGCGAAGTACCGCAATACCATGTCGCGTTAAATAATCAGCGAGCACAAGAAATGGTTGATGCCCCAGCATTGAATAATTTCGATCATTTGGTCCCATGCCAGACACCAGCATAACAGCAGGAAATGCGCCTACCGTATTTGGCATAGCTAACGTGCCAGAGATGGTTATTCCATCAGTTTGATTGGGATACGCTATTTCTTCTTGAATGTACGGATAAGGAGGAGTTGGTTGTTGAGGACGGTTGAACTTTTTATCGCTCATGTTTTTCTTCTTTCTAAAAAAGGAATTGCTCATATATCACCAAACATGATGCACGAGACCTTATATGACAACAGTTATTACATAAAAAAACATCGCACGAGATTACCCCTGCAATGATTATACTGAAAATTTAGAAGAAGAAACTTTCATAGCGCCACCGTACTTAAAAGAGTGGAAGTTAATAATAAATAACAGGGTATCAAAATTTATACAGAGTTCAATATATCAGAACATCGCCCATTCAACACTGTTAATTGAATGAGCGATATAACATTTGCATGGTACTGCTTGTTGATTCAACGTAATTTATAAACAACCGCCAACAAGTTTGAATTTCTTTAAAATATTTTCAATTGATGTTCCTACAATATCTGCACTTTCTGCACTGTATCCACCAGAGAGCACCATCAATATTGGTATCTTGTTTTCGATAGCCTGTGAAAATAGAAATGCATCTCTTTCTATAATACCATTTTTAGTCACACCCATTCTACCAAGCGGATCTTTTTCAAAGATATCAGAACCAGCGTTATACATTATAAGATCTGGTCGAGTTGCTTCGATTGCCTTTGGTAACTCACTTTTCAAAAGAGTTAGATAATCGTGATCCTGAATGTTGGCGGCTAATGGATAATCAAAATCGATATATTGTCGCACTGCATAATCAGAAGGATAATTATTCTTACTATACATATCAAAAATAAAAGTAAGAGGATCTAATCCAAGAATTGATTCTAACCCATTTCCTTGGTGCGCATCTAAATCAACTACCAAAACCTTTAATCCCGGTTGTGTTTCGCGAAGCTTTTTAATGGCTAGCGGAATGTCTGCAAAAAAGCAAAATCCTTCACCCCCATCAGCTTTGGCATGATGATAACCACCGCCAAGGTTAATTGCCCAACCATTTTCCATGGCCAATTGAGCGCCTAATATGGTACCACCAGTCGCATAACGCATACTGTTGAGCATGTTACGCTGTAATAAAAAATTGGGAAGATACCGTAATGGTGGAACTTCTGCAATGGTTGCAACAACCGACGAATGATGTAACGCTGCAAGATAATTGGATGTATGTACCTCTTTTAATTGTGCATCGGTCACCATTTCCGGTTTTTGTAAATCTTTAGATAAAATATCGCACGTCTGTTCTAAATGGCGAACAATTTTGCCATATTTTTTTGTATCAAATGGATGCAAGTTTTCAATGCCAAAAAATGAAATATCATAATCTTTATGAAAAACAATAGGTACGCTTCTTTGTACTGAACCCGCGCCTGTCATGGTTGATAGCTTTGACGCCTTAATTGGCTTGGATAATACCTGCATTGAAGCAAAACATAATAGAGTTGCCATTAAGGCTTTATGAAGTGATATGAAACCTATTTTATACATGAATAACCCCTTCATAAAATGGATGTAAAAAATACGACAGAGAGAGCTTATTTTATTACTATACTTTTGAAACAGACCCTTATACTGCTCTTAACTTTTTTTGTAATTTAGAACATCGACAAATAGCTTCTTGTACAGCAAACCTCAATGATGCTTCTGTAAGATGCAGTGGCACGCTGGGAAGTAATATAGTAAAGTATGCAGCAGCAAAAGGCGCCCAAGTAGGTAAAGATAATAGAGCGATTGCAGGCGTTGGATCATATATACCGCGTTTTGTAAATGCATCACGCACTCCATTGACCAGCTCTACTTCTGCGTTAAAAAAAGGATAGGTGTAACTTTCACGACTACTTTTGTCCATTTTTTGAGATATAGTAAGGTTGTCCCATGTTGGTTCCACAGAGGCCTCATCATTGTCTTTTTTGATAACATCGAGTTCATTCTGAGCAAGTAAAGCTTCTTGCTCTTTCTCTCCTTGGCCACCTTCTACAGCAAACGAAAGAGAAGCGGTGCTCAATGCCAGTAGGCAGGTAAGTACATATGTATATATATTTTTCATAGAAAAACCCCATTTTTTACGATTTATAATAAATGATCCACTTAATAATCATGGTACCATAAAAATTTTAACCTGTAACAGCCCTCTCCAATGCCCATTAGATATGGCCAATACATTGATTCAATAGCATTATTAACCGATTAAAACAGAGTAATAATAGGGGTTGCGACATATATCATTTCGATATATATTAAATATATCATATTGATATATAGGCAGGAGGGAATTCATGGCAAAAAGTAACAAAAGCCAGTTTGCAATCTTAGGAATGCTGGGATTATTAGAAAAAAGCTCTGGATACGATCTGAAAAAGCATATGGAATCGAGTACAGAATATTTTTGGAAAGAAGGTTTTAGCTCCATTTACCCGGTGCTGGAAGATCTAGAGGAGCAAAAATTAATTGTAAAAATAGATATGCCCACAAGGAGCGATCGTAAGCGCAATGTTTACGCCATCACTCCCGCAGGTCACGATACGCTCAAGCAATGGCTCATGCAAACACCGGAACATATACAATTAAGAAATGAACTACTATTAAAGGTTTTTTTTGGCGATCTGATTCCTGTCGAAATTACTATTGAACATCTGGAAAACTACAAAAAAGAACTGAAAGATAAACTCGCCTCATTTACAGATATTGAACATCAGTTACGCACCACCAATTCCTCAGAGTCTTTTTATGGACTCATCACATTGGATCATGGAATTAGCCAAGCTTCCAGCTCTCTAGAATGGTGCAAGAAAACTATCAAAACATTAAAATCAATACACAATAACAGTGGAAAAATTAATGAGTAAAAATGTTACTTGCACCTTACAATGCGGTCTACCGATAACTCATGATTTAACTAAAATCATAGTGCATGGTGCAAAAGAGCATAACTTAAAAAATATTTGTTTCGCGATTCCTAAAGGAAAATTAGTTGCATTAACAGGTCCCTCAGGATCGGGTAAATCTTCTATCGCAACCGACATTCTGCAAAAAGAATACATACGACAATATTTAGAATCACTCGGCATGGTGACGGATCATATAGAAAAGGCAAAAGTAGATAGCATTATGGGACTATCCCCTTCTATTGGCGTTACGCAGCGAGTAACAGATTTTAACCCCCGTTCTACCGTTGGCACAAAGTCAGGAATTCTTACCATTTTAAGAAATATGTTTGCAGCTATGGGACATCAACCGTGCGCAGGCTGCGGGAAAAGCGTCAAACAACCTTTGCAAGATAAAAGTAAATTAACAACCATTGAGATAGAAAAAAATGAAACAGGTTCTTCAAAGAAAATAACAAAAAGCTATTTTGATTGTCCGCATTGTGACCAGCAGCTAGAAAAATTAAAAATGAATCATTTTTCATTCAATGCGCTCGCGGGAGCATGTGAAACCTGTAAAGGGGTCGGCAAAATTATCAGTGTTGATTTATCTCGTCTTATCGATGAAGAAAAAACAATAAGAAGCGGCGGAGTAGATTTTTGGACCGAATCGATTGGGAAGTATTATGAGAACGCTATCGTTGCAGCAAGTAAGCGTTATAATTTTCCATTTGATCCAGCTATTGCGATAAAGAATTACACCAACCAACAGCGAGATTTTTTACTGTATGGAATCACATTTCCAGATTTTGTAAAAGCACACAAAGATATCCAAGCGCCCAAAAAAGTAAGCGACGGAAACTTTGAAGGGATAATTCAACAGGTATTACATATGTACAAGCACAATGCTGAAAAAGCTTTGCATGATGTAAAAAAATATATCCTGCATGAATCATGCAACGAATGTAAAAACACCCGCTTGGCAAGACTTGGCAGAGAGGTAACGGTCAATGGAAAAACTGTGACTGATGTAGCAAAGCTTAATCTTGGCGAACTGCTCCAATGGATACAAGACTTAGATCAACATGTTCCAGAAGATGAACAGCAAGTCCTTTCCGCGCTGTCAGGTGCATTACGAGAACGAACATCACATTTAATTGAAGTTGGACTGGATTATCTAACGTTAGAACGCACACTTCCTTCACTGTCCGCAGGTGAATCTCAAAGAGTACGATTAGCTGCTTTACTTGGCAGCGGACTGACGGGAGTTTTATATGTTCTTGATGAACCAACAACCGGTCTGCATCCGCATGACAATACAAAATTATTAAAAACGATAAGAATGATCCAAGAAATGGGCAACACGATTCTCATCATCGAGCATGACATGGATATTGTTAAACACGCTGACTATATACTCGATATAGGACCTGGAGGAGGTAGCAAGGGTGGAGAAGTTGTAGTGTCAGGTACGCCAACAGATGTTATGGCTTGTGCGAAATCTAGTACGGGTACCTATTTGGCTAAAAAAGCAGCCATTAAACTGAACAGTTCTTCTGCCGAAAATAAAGCCTTAACGATACGCGGGGCCAGTGAACATAACCTGCAAAATATTGATGTTAACATTCCAACAAAGCAGCTTGTTGTGATGACTGGTGTATCCGGGTCGGGAAAATCAACGTTCTTGTTTGATATTTTGGATAAAGTGGCAAGGCAGCATTTTAATCGTGCAAGTGAAGTGCCAGGAAAATACAATTCCGTTGAGGGCTTAGATTATTTTAATCGAGTCGTAACCGTTGACCAAGTTACAATAGGTAGCTCAAAATCAACTCGTTCCAATATTGCAACATACACAAAGCTTTTTGATTTCATCCGAGATTTATTTGCATCTTTGCCAGAAGCAAAAGCTCGTGGCTTTGGTGCAGAATCATTTTCTTTCAATACGTCCAATGAACGTTGTGAAAATTGTAATGGAGCAGGAGTAGTGGATATTGACATGACTTTCATGCCTGATATCGAAACAGAATGTCCCGTTTGCAATGGAATGCGATTTACCGATGAACTACTATCAGTGGAATTTCAGGGTCACAATATCGCAAACATTCTGGATATGACCGTAAGCGATGCTATTTCGGTTTTTAAACAAGAAAAAAAGATTTATACGCTCTTAGATTTCATGAGACAAGTCGGCTTGGACTATTTAAAGCTAGGGCAATCTACTTCCACATTATCCGGAGGAGAAGCACAACGAATTAAATTGGCGACTGAACTGTCCAAATCTGAAACAGGAAATACATTGTACTTATTAGATGAACCCACAACAGGGCTGCATCCACAAGAAGTAGAAAGATTGCTTAATATCTTGAAAAGATTGGTATCCAAAGGAAATACGGTAGTAGTTATCGAACATAACTTAGATATTATTTGTAACGCGGATACGATTATTGATTTTGGTCCCGGCGGTGGCACCGCAGGAGGCAACATTGTTGCAACAGGTACACCGCAAGAAATTGCGGCTAATAAAGATTCATTAACAGGACAATGTTTGAAGGCTTATGCGAGCGCCACTTAATAAAGTTTACATTTTCAAAACAAGAGGATGGCATAGTTAATAATAAAAAATATGTCATCCTCTTTTTTATCTTTCTATTTTATAGAAACGACCTTTCCGCCAGTCATCTCAAGCAGATCTTTGCTATGGAGATCGAATACAGCATTTGGCGTACCTGCGGCAGCCCAGACACTGTCAAAAGTAAGTAAATCTTCATCAATAAAAATTAAGTCGATCTGTTGTTTGTGTCCGATAGGTGGGATGCCGCCGATTGCGAATCCAGTAATTTCTCTGACGAAATCCGCATCAGCTTTAACAATCTTTTCACCCACATATGATTCGATCAATTTTTCGTTAACCCGATTAGGGCCGGATGCTAACACCAAAACCGGTTTATTTGTTTCTTTTGTTTTAAAGATGAGTGATTTGACGATTTGAGCAACACTGCAACCAATAGCAGCACCAGCATCTTGCGCTGTTCTTGTGCTATCAGATAGTTCTACCACAGTGGCAGATAATCCCTTTTTTTCCAAGGCAGCTTGAACGCTTTGCGCACTTTTGGTAAGTGATGTATTCATAATGTTCTCCTGGTTATAAATTCTTACTGTTTTCATAAATTCCCTCGTAAGTATTAGTTTACTAGAAGTTCTTCATGTTTCCAAAAGTGTTACAAGACCAGAGTTATCCAAAAAATTGATGCCAATAACGTTTAAACATCGTTAAGCGTATCGCGTATTTGCGTCATTAATGAATGCGCTCCGGTGACACCTCCGATAATGCCTATAACAAACAAAATCGACGCGAGCGTCTTTGTGAAAATCGGAGCGTTAAATTCAATTTTTTGTCCTGCCATCCTTGGCAGCTGTTTATGCGCTAACCAAGCACCGCCAACAAAAAGAAACATTAGACCTCTTCTGAAACTCATTTAGTTAACTCAAAATTACATATTCCCGCAATGAGATTAAAACGTAATCCAAACCTCTTTCTTCGATTACGGTACTTGTCAGAAACTATTTTGAATCGTTTTATCATTCCAATCACATG